>CAYUIQ010000009.1:0-73107 GCA_964444795.1 uncultured Planctomycetaceae bacterium | reverse complement strand
GCAGCCGGCGCCTTCGGCTGGGCGTTAAACGAATAACAAATAAGCGGATAGAAGAACGAGTTGAAAACTGCGTCCCACCACATGAACACACAACCACCCACACCAAAACACATCGCCGTCATCGGCGGGGGTATCTCTGGACTGGCGGCCGCGCATCGGCTGGTCGAACTGGACTCCACTTGTCACGTCTCGCTCTTCGAGCGGCGCGATCGCATCGGCGGGGCGCTGTGGACGGTCCACGAAGAGGGCTTCCAGGTCGAGCAGGGCGTCGATAACTTCATTACCACGTTGCCCTGGGGACTGAGCCTCTGCCGCCGGTTGGGCCTGGAAGATCAGTTGGTGCAGACCAATCCCGCGTATCGAAAGACCTACGTGGTCCGCGCCGGGCGGCTGCACCAACTGCCCGACGGGTTTCTGATGATGGCCCCCACGCGAATGTGGCCGCTGGTCGTTACGCCGATCCTCAGCCCCTTGGGAAAGCTGCGCTGCGCACTGGAGTATTTTCTCCCCCGGCGAAAGGACGACGGCGACGAGAGCATGGCGGCCTTCGTGCGCCGGCGATTGGGACGCGAGGCGTACGAGCGATTGGTCGAACCGCTGGTGAGTGCCGTCTACGCGGCCGATCTGGAGAAACTGAGCGTCGAGGCCACGCTACCCCGATTCCGGGCCATGGAACGCGAGCACGGCAGCCTCGTCCGGGCGATGCGGCGGCAGATGAAGGCGATGCGCAAAGCGGGAAAGGCCGAGACGGAAAGCGGCCCCCGATTCAGTATGTTCGTCGCCCTGCGCGGCGGACTGTCCAGCCTGGTCGACGCGATCATCCAGCGCTTGGGCGATGGTGCCGTGCGGCTCGATACTCCGGTCGAAAGCATGTGCCGCGAAGCCGACCGCTGGGCGTTGACTCTGGGCGGTTCCACCGAAGCGGCCGGCACCACCGAAACATTCGACGCCGTGGTGCTCACCGCCCCCAGTCACACCGCCGCCGAACTGCTACGACCGCACGACGCCGAGTTGGCCGATCGCTTGGCCACGATCACCCACTCGGGCACGGCCATCCTCTCGATCGCCTACGACCGGTCGCAGATCGCGCATCCGCTGGACGGGATGGGGATTGTCGTGCCGGCGACCGAGAAGAGTCCCATTCTGGCGTGTAGTCTCAGCAGCCAGAAGTACGTTCACCGGGCGCCGGAGGACAAGCTGCTGATGCGCGTGTTCGTCGGCGGATCGCGCTATCCCGAGATGTGCGACGCGCCGGAGGACGAGCTGCGGTCGCGCGTGTGTGGCGAGTTGGCCGGGTGGCTGGGCATCACGGGCGATCCGGTTTACAGCCGCGTTTCCCGTTGGCCGCGAACGATGCCCCAATACCATGTGGGCCACAAGGAGTTGGTGGCCGACATCGAATCGCGTGCGGAGAAGTTGCCCGATCTGGAGTTGGCCGGCAACGCCTATCACGGGGTGGGCATCCCCGACTGCATCCACACGGCGGAGCAAGCGGCCGAACGGGTGTTGGGCGTTTCGCCGTAGGCATCTTCCGTACGGTGGCGCTGCGAGGCCGTCGAAAAGAAACGCGGGTGGATGCGACGACTCAATCCGGCCGAACAGCGGGATTGATGGGTGGAGTGCCTGCGCTCGACCCCAGGCACCCATCACTCGGCTTGTTACGGAGTACTACAACTGGCTCGCATCGATCGCTTCTCCGTCCGCGCGATCGCCCAGGCGGCGATGCACCGCCGCGTCGATGGAGAAGCTGGTGGAACGCACCGAACCGTCGCAGAGAGCCATGTTGAAACCATTGGCGTGCGCGCTGCCAAAGCGCCACCGGCCGCAAATACCGGCCCGATCTTGCATCGGCGTCTGGGCGGTCCATCGGCTGATGTCTTCGTTGTCGCCGATGTACATGGTTTCGTTGTCGGCCCCGCAACTGCCGGTGGCGTATTGGTCGGGGTTGAGGTACTTCTCTCCCACCAGATAGGTGTTGGTCGAGCCGTCGCGAACCTCGCCCATGGTGATCAGGCTACCGGTGAAGACGATCCCATCGGCCACCGCCATGAGCTTGCTGAAGTTCGCCTCGCCCGAGTCGCCTTCGGACATACTGTTGGGCCCCTGCGGTCCCCATCCGGTACCGCCCGAGCGGGGATCGGTGTAGGTGTATCCGCCGTTGGCGGCGTAGTCGCTTCGGGCTACCTGTTGGGCCTGATCGCAGTTGATCAGGTTCCAGGAAATCGTATACGGATAGGCGATCGCCCGACGACGGCTGGGACAATTGAAGGTGGCGATAGGCGTCTCGACGCGTTGCTTGTGGGCGGCCCGCTTGCCGCTTTCGTCCAGGCCGGAGCCAAGTTGGTGGAGTGCGTCCTGCTCGACGTACGGAAGGACGTTATGGACCCACCCACCCGGCTGACGTTGGCCGGCACCCCGATCCGCGTCTCCGACCCAGCCCCATCCCCATCCGCCGGTGGGAAAATGCCCGTGGGCTTCCTCGTGATTCAGGGCGGCCAGTGCGAGTTGCTTCAGGTGGTTGCTACACTGGATCCGCCGGGCCGCCTCGCGAACCGACTGCACGGCCGGCAGCAGCAGGCCGATGAGAATGCCAATGATGGCGATGACCACCAGCAGTTCGACCAGCGTAAAAGCATTTCGACGCGACATGGCCTCTGTCCTCCGTTCGGCGGATGCCCTGTTCCTTCTATATGATCGCATGTCGCGCGCGAAACGGCAAGGGGCCGTCTCGCCGACGGTAGCTACGGGCAAATCCGCTTTCGCCTACGATAGAACACCAGGCCCAGACTGCCGATGGCCAAGAGCATCCAGGAGGTCGGCTCGGGCACGGAGGAATCCGCCGCCAAGAAATGCCCCGCCAACGGAATATCGCCCAGTGCGCCGCTGCCGTAACTCGGATTGTGGAAGTCGGCCACGCCGTCGAAGTTGGTGTCGAAAAACCACTCGCCGGTCGAGGGACGGAACAGGCCCACGTCGTCCATGCCGTCGCCGTCCCAGTCTTCGGCCACCGGAATGTCGCCCGTCTGGCCAAAGACGAACTCGAAAGCAATCTGGCTATCGGACAAGATGTTCGACAAATACCACATGTTATTGGTGGTCCGGAAGACCCCGACCGTGTCGAGCCCGTCGCCGTCCCAGTCGCCGGCGACCGGGAGATCGCCGAGCGAGCCCGCTCCGTAGTGGAACGAGTAGTCGGAATCGAGAGACGCGGCATCGTCGCTCAGGAACCAATTAACACCGTCGTCAGAGGACCGGAAGACACCGAC
This sequence comes from uncultured Planctomycetaceae bacterium, assembly GCA_964444795.1. Lineage (GTDB taxonomy): Bacteria > Planctomycetota > Planctomycetia > Pirellulales > Thermoguttaceae > JABMRP01. The sequence goes on along the minus strand of CAYUIQ010000009.1, from coordinate 69,841 downwards.
GCCATCGATTCCGTCACCGTCCCAATCGCCGGCCACGGCGATGTCGCCAAGCGAGCCGGCGCCCCAAGGACCGCTGGAGAAGTCGGTGACGGGCGTTGCACGGTCGTTGGAGAAATACCAGTTGTTGCCGCCGGTGGAGCGGAACACGGCAATGCCGTCCGTGCCGTCGCCGTCCCAGTCGCCGGCCACGGGCTGGTCGCCTAGGGAGCCCTCGCCCCAGCCGGGATTAGTCGCGTTGGCTACCGTATTGGTGGGCGGGTTCGTGAAGGACCATGGATCGCCCGAGGTGCTGCTGCCGGCGTGGAAGACGCCGATCCACGCGCGGAGTTCGGTGGGTGCGATCGGCTCGATCCGGATCGCGTCGGCGATCACGTAGTCGGTGCCGCTGGCGTTGTCGACGCCGTTGAGCTTGACCGTCAGTGTGCCGTCGCTGACGGTGTAGCTGCCCAGGTTGCGCCAGTTGGCGGTGTCCACATCATTGAGATCGCGGGTGTTCCCGTACGGGTTGCCCTCCTGGTTCACGGGCACCGTGTTGCCGACCTGGCCGTTGCCGTCGCTCACGGAGAACGGCGCGGCCTGGGTGCGGTTGGCGTGCGTGCTCCAGGTGGCATAGACCTTGTACATGCCGTCGGCCAAGTCCGTGAACGACCAGGTGGATTCCATGTCGGCACTGGCGGCGCCGCCCGCGGTGTGGTGAATGCCGGCAAGGAACCCCTCACCGTTTGCGTGTGGGAAGTCGGTGGCGTAGTCGGCCGAGTTGTTGTCCATGATGTAGGTGCGCGCCTCGGCCGGGCGAATGGCCACGGCGTCGGCGATCAGGTAGTCGTTGCCGCCGGAGTTGTTGTTGCTGGCCGTCACCGTGAGCGAGCCGCCCGACACGGTGACCGGGCCGTCCAAGTAGTCGAACAGGTACGTGCTGCTGGCCGGGCTGCCCTCCAGGTACAAGCCCGTGCCGTGCTTCTCCTGGTTCACGTGAACGGCCGGGTTGCCGCCGGCGGTGTAGCTGACGTCGCTGCTGCGATTGGGGTGGAGCGACCAACTGGCCAGCACGTCGTACTCGCCGTCGGCCAGCCCGTTGAACGTCCACGTGGCCGTTGCGTTGGCATCGTTGGAGTAGCGGATGTCCTTGTTGAATCCTTCATTGCTGTTGCCGCCCCAGCCCGGCCCCGCCTCGACTGCCCCCTCTTCGTCGATGATCGTGAAGACCGGTGCCGGTGGAGCTTGATTAAGGAATGCATCGACGCCGTTGTTGGCGATAAATGCGATTTCGCCCGTGCTCAGGGGATTGCTCGTGTTGTCCCACAAGAGAACGTCATCAAGGAGGCCATTGTAGCTCTCGCCGTTGTTCGACGCGATGCCTCCCAGGAAAAGGTCCCCGCTCAGGACAGGATTCAAGCTGGGCGTCCCAGGCTGCAAGACACCGTCGACGTAGAGACTCTGCCCGACAAAGGACGTATTCACCCAGGCAACGTGGGTCCAGACACCTTCATTTGCCGTGCCGAGGGTTGACCAACCGCCGTAGGAACTCAGTTCCCCATTCTGGCCGATCGCCGTTTCGTGCGTGTTGCCAGGGCGGCTGGTAATTCGCTCATAAGGGCCATTCTGGGCGCCGCGTTTTATGAAGTAGGAGAGGTTGAAGTCGTTCGAATCCATGGGATGCCCCGTCGTGGGCACTTGGATCGCGGAACCGCCGTCAAAGCTCCCCGACTTCCCCGAGCCGATCGCCGCGGGGACGTCGGTGCTGAAGACCGAGGTGCCATAAGCGAGCGCCCCGTCCGACGCGGGTCCAGCCTGGTTCGCGTGGGTATCGTCGAAGTTCCAGTACCCGATGACATCCGCGTGAGAGCGAACGGTCAACGCGAATCCGAGAAGCAAGCTCAGGGAGAATATCAGAGCAACTCTCATGATGGGCTCTCGCTGTGAAAGGAATTGATAGGAGAAGAAAGGAGACAGTTATACTCACGATGGCCGAAACTTGCGGTTCTCGCCGCCGGCCCAACCAGACCGCCGTGCCGACAACGACAGGCAGAATACCTTCAGTTGTAATCACTGGCTACAAACGGGTCAAACAATAAACGCTAGAACTCCCGGATCGACGGGGACTCTCGGGGGGTATGGCCCTTTTAGCGTAGGGCATTGCGTCGAAACAAGAAGAAGACGGGCAGGCATTATCCGGAACCGTTGCGGACGACACGATAATGCCTGTCCGGTTTTTCTCTCCCCTTTTCTCTTTTCTTGTTCCGCGTTTTCGCGAAGTGTTGCAGGCTGAGTGCCCGGCGGTAAGAATGGGGGGATGATATGGGCTGCGCTTCGCCGCGCCGGAATGCGAAACACACAAACGCTGACAGGAAAGGGTACGAATCATGCCAAAGAGAACGAGCCTCGGGATCTTTCTGACGGGAGTCGCTTGCATGCTGTTGCTTGCAACGGCGGTCCAAGGCGCCGAGAGTGAGCAGGCCAACGAGAAGACCAAGGTGATCATACTGGTCGGAGGTCACGGGTATGACGCCCGCGGATTTGGCGAGCTGTGGAGCGGATTCGACGACATCGAATCCGAAGTCTGGAAGGGCGCCCCCTACACGGCCTTTGATGATATCAGCGATTTCAAGTTCGACGTGATCGTCATGTTCAATCTGTCCAGCGGGATCACCGACACGCAGAAGCAGAACTTCCTCAGACTACTCGATAAGGGTGTCGGCCTTGTCGTCTGGCATCACGCGCTGGCGAACTGCCAGGACTGGCCCGAGTTCGAGAAGATTGCCGGCGGCAAGTTCTGGATGAATCCCGGCCAGCGCGGCGGTGTCCAAATCCCCAAAAGCGGAACCGGCTTCGGAATGGTCCCGATGCACATTGAGGATCCGGACCACGCAATCACCAAGGGCATAACCGACTTCCAGATCGAAGACGAACCCTACAACGGTCAGACCTTCGGCGATAACATTCATGTCCTTGTCACGGGCGACCATCCGCGCAGCGACAAGGAAATCGCCTGGGTCCACAACTACGGCAAGGCGCGAGTCTTCGGCTATCAGAGCGGCCACGATGCCCGGGCGTGGACAAACAAGAGCTTCCAGCGGTTGATGGCTCAAGGGATCCGTTGGGTCGCCGGGCGCCTCTAAGGCGAGGCGATCGCCATCGCGGCGGCCTGACCGGTGGGCGATTGGCTGAGTAGCAATGCGGTGGGCACCGAGACGGTCACCGGTTCTCCGTGGACGACGTTGACCGGACACAGAGGGTCGGGCCGGTGGAAGTTGAGCGTGGGTGGAAGCAGCCCGTGATGCAAGGCCAACACACTGGCGGCTGCCTCGACCGCGCCGGTTCCCGCTCCCAAGTTGCCGAAATAGCTCTTCGGCGCCGTCACCGGCACGTCGCCCAACCGATCGGCGATTGCTTGGGCTTCGCGTTGGTCGTCGCCGCGCGTGCTCAGCCCGCGGGCGTTGACGTGGCCCACGTCGGCCGGTTCCAGCGAGGCGTTGTTCAGAGCAGCGTCGATGGACGTCCCGATGGCCGTTCCCTCGGGCTCCTTACCGGAAGATGGAGGCGAGTAGGTTGCGGAGAAGCCGAGGATTCGGGCGTAGACGGTCGCCCCGCGGGCTTCGGCGTGCTGCCGGGTTTCGAGAAGAAACGCGCCGGCCCCTTCGCCGTGGACCATACCGTCGCGGTCGGCATCGAAGGGGCGCATCGCCGCGGCGGGGTCGTCGACTCGCCCGGATAGCTCGAACATGCCGTTCCGAGTCCAAAGCCCCGGACGGACCCGAGATCCGGTTCCTCCGGCGATCATCACGTCGGCCTGTCCACGCTGGATCACTCGTACCGCTTCGGACAGGGCCAGCAAGGACGAGACTTCGCCGTGAACGATGGAGTTGTTCGGGCCGCGGGCATCCTGGGCAATTCCGATATGGCAAGCGGGCATGTTGGGCAAGTACTTGAGCATCCAAAGCGGATGCAATTCGCCCATCGCGTGGGAGCCCCAACGATCGAACGTGAAGCGACCGTCGTCGATACAGGGGAGGTAGGCACTCACCAATTCGTTCAGATCGGCGGGGATGAGATCGGCGCCGAACACGATCCCCATTCTTTCCGGTTCGATCGATTCGGAGGCGATGTTGGCATCCTGCCGGGCCAAATCGGCCGCCGCGTAAGCCAGTTGGATGTCGCGGCTCATCACCTTCAGGCTTTTTCGCGGTCGGACGAATTTTTTCGGGTCGAAACCGCGGACTTCGCCGGCAATACTGTGTGGCAGGTCGAACCGGGTCATCCGTCCCACGCCGCTGCACCCGTCGATCAGCGACTGCCAGAACGCCTCGCGGCCGATCCCGATCGGGGAAACGACTCCAACGCCGGTACAGACAATCTCCGAAAACGGTACCATACTTTATCAACAAGGGTCAACGGGGTTGCGGTGACGGTCAGGCGTCGTAGTCATACAAGCGGTAGGTTTTCGTCAGCTTGGCGCCACCTTTTTCCAAGCTTCCACGCGAGAGACTGTTCGATTCCAGGACCCAGGAGAATTCGGCCTCCTCGATCCCCCACTTGATGGCCATGGGAACCAGTCCGTCCAACAGAACCAGACCCAAGCCCATGCGCTGGTACTCGGGAACCACGTTGGTGCTGATGAGCCGGATCTTCTTGATCAGGTGTTTCTTCCGCAGCAGCCGGTACCATCCCAGCGGCAACAGCCGGCCATCGATTTGGCGGATCCGCGGATTGTAGTCGGGCAGCGCGAAGCACGCCCCGGCCACCTTGCCGTCGACTTCAGCCACCACGGCCAACTCGGGCACCATGAGATACCGCAGTCCCTTGGCCGTGTGCCGTAGTTCGCCCGGCGACATCGGCGCGAATCCCCACGTGTCGACCAGCGAACGATTGTAGATCGAGAGAAACGCATCGACGTCTTCCCGAAATCGCGCCTTGTTCAGAGGCCGCACGTTCACGCCGTAACGCTCTTTGATCTGTTCGGTAATGGGGCTCAGTTTCGCGTGGATCTTCGGCAGCATGTCCACGTGGCCCCAATAGGCGTACAGATCCTGAGTCTTCCCGAAGCCGTATGCTTCGATCAGCCGCGCATAGTAGGGTGGGTTGTAGGTCATCATGAAGGTGGGCGGCGAATCGAAACCGTCGACCAGCAGTCCCACTTCGTAGTTCATCGAAGGATTGGCCGGTCCGCGGACCAAGGGAAGATCGCGATCGGCGAGCCACTGGCGCGCCGCATCGAACAGCCCCGAGGCCGCCTCCTGGTCGTCGCGGCATTCGAAGAACCCGAAAAAACCCCGGCGCTCGTTGTGCCGCTCGACGTGAATCCCGTTGGTCAGCGCTGCAATGCGACCGCAAACTTCGCCTCGGCGGTAGGCGAGAAACGTCTGGATTTCGTTCTGCTCGTAGTAGGGATGGCGCGCATAGCCGACCAACTCCCGCTCGTCGACTCGCAAATGCGGGATCCAGTTGGGGTCGTCTTTGTACAACGTCCGGGGAAGTCCAAGGAATTGTTTCTTCTCTCGCCGGGATTTCACCGGACGGATGACCAAATCAGTCATGGGGGGTCCGCTTCAGGATTTCCTCTCTTGCCAAAACCTTATATCTTACCGAACGCTTGCCGGAGTGGTCAAGCTGCTTGACGCCAAACTTCTCCCGTGGAAACCGTGGAACGACATGAAAAAGGGGTTCCAAGGGCGGCATGCCCGCCCTTGTCTTCCTGGGTTTGGGCAAGGGTGGGCAAGCCGTCCACGGCACGCGAGACGGCAAACGCCCCTTTTGAACAACGGGCCGTTTACAGGTCCCCGGACGCCGTTACTGGCGGACGATTTCCACGCAGATGCCGCCGGCCCGGAACATCCTGTGCATCCGGGTAAACCAGATCTCTTTTTCCCAGTACAGGCCCAGATCTTCGCAGGTGCGGAACAGTTCGCGACGGTTGTACGTTCGGCAATACCAGATCCGGCTGGTCCACGCGCCGCCGAAGTTGTCCTCGGTGGTCAAGAGCAACATGCGTGCCCCGGGCATCATCACGCGGGCCAGTTCGGCCAACCCGGTTCGAGCGTCGGGCAGATGTTCCAGGACGTAGCCGCAGGTGACGCAATCGAACGATGCGTCGGGAAAAGGAAGCCGGGTCAAGTCGGCTGCCACGTAACTGGGGCGATCGCTCTTCATCCGGTTCCGCGCCCGGCGGAGCATTTCCTGCGAAAGGTCGAAGCAGGTGAGGTTCGCTTCCGGATCGGCGTAGCGAATCACGTGCTTGGCCAGTTGACCCGCGCCGCTGCCCACGTCGAGGATGTTCCGCGCGCCGCGCAGATCGAATTTTCGGTTCCGCAGCAGACGCTGTCCCAGGGCGGTGTGTAGCGACAGCATGCTACAAGTCGCCAGCAGGGCGCCTTTGGGTCCGTCGTACACGCCGCGGACCTTCTCGCGATATTCTTCGAAACTGACCCGCCCAATCAGTTTGTTTTCCAACAAACGGTTGAACACCTTCTTGCGCGATCTGGCGCCGCGACGCCGCCGTTTGCGTTGGGGGAGTCGGAGTTTTGTTATCATGGCACCGTCCAGGGCTCCACGGATATGATGTGGCCGCGGCGGAAGGCGGCAGTGATCTCTCTCCCGCCGAGACCTTTTTCTCTGCTAAAAGCGAACCCGCCGGGTATAGGTATACCACTCCAGGACCAAGACCGCCAGTCCCAGGAGCAAGAGGCCTTTCCACAAATCGGTCCGCGTGGGCTCCCAACCCGAATCATCGGGAATCTCGACATAACCGATCCGGATTGCCCCTTGAGCCCGTGTTGCCACGTCGCTTTCGGCCCGGTCGAAGAGGTTGACCACGAATCGTCCCGCGGTGGACCCACCCGACTCCACCTTGTACTCCCCCACCTCGGTGGTTTCTCGGAACTGGAACCGGCCTTGCGTTCCCCCCCGAGGGTTCGTGACCTTGCCACGCGGTGAGCGGACCTGAAACAACTGCTCGGGATCGGGGTTTTCCAGGGTGACCGACTCACCCGGCTGGTAGCGGTCGGCCGAATCGGCCCGTCCCGCCCCGGCCAGATATTCGATGCAGTTTTGCAGGAAAACCGCGAAACTGAGTCGCCGGGGCCACGTCGTGCGGAGTCCCACCTGGCCGTCGGAACCGACGCCCACCAACTCGAATCCCAGCACGGCATCCTCGAACCCCTCTCGTGGTGCGATGGCCAACAACGGCTGATCCCCCGCGTCGATCAACACGCTACCCCCCGATGGAAAACTCAACGGGGTCGCCGCGGCGATCAACTCTTGATCGACCGTGACGAATTGCATCAGCGGGTGGGCCGGATCCGCGTCGACGATCATCGGGGCTTCGATCCGGGGGCCGGCCGTCCAGCCGGGGTGCTTGGGCACGCTGCCGATAAACAGCGTATTGGCCTGGGGCATCGTCTCCGGGCCGCACCGATCGTAAATCAACAGGTTCCAGGATCGGCCAGCCGCTTGCTGCCGGTAGGTATCGGTGGCGAGAAACTCGGGCGGCTCGACCTGGACCGAAGCCAACCGCCGCGCCGGCCCGGTCGTCAGTGCCCATCGAAGTAGTTCGTTTCCCGGGGAGACGACCAAGACGGGCACCGGTTCCGGCGGGTTGATGATCGTCCACGCCCGGTCGTCGACCTCCAGCGCATCGACGTCCAACTCATCGTCGACCGAGAGCTGCAATTCGAGCACACCCGACGTGACTCCCAGCAGATCGAACGTCACTGCCCGAAGGCCGTCGGCTTCAATCGTTTGCCGGTCGGCACCGAAGCGTTGCCCATCGAGAAAGAGTTCCGCATCGACGACGAGCGGCTGGGGTCCGAAATTAGCCAGTTGGGCAAATGCCTGGAGGCGATCATCTTGGCGCGCGTGCCGCCGGGTATCGAAGGCCACGATGGCCACGTTGGCCGCGCCGGGCTGCCCGATGGGAATATAAATGGCATCCAGCGTGCCCAGCGCCAGATCGTCGACGTCGGGAAACTTCCCGTCGCTGACGATGAACAGCCGCGCCGGCATCGCCTTGGCAACCTGTTCGTCGTTGATGTCTTCGGCGCTGCGGCCCGGGTTGGCCAAACCCGAGGATACCTTGATTGCTTCGACCAGCGACGTGCGGCGCTCGGTCGGCTCGATCTCCTGGACGGCGGCGCGAAGTTCGCGGCGGTTGCCGGTAAACGTTTGCTCGACCCGGGCCGTGTCGGAGAAGCTGACGACCATCGCCACGTCCGCCGAATCCATCTCGTCGATCAGTTCGAGAACCTGCCGTTTTGCTTCGGCCAAGCGCGAGGGGGCCACGTCGACCGCGTTCATGCTGGCCGAGTTGTCGATCAGGAAGATAAACCGGTCGCCGCTGAGAATCTGGCTGCGCCAACCGGGTTGCAGCAGGGCCAGCATGGCCAGCGCCAGCAGCAGAAGTTGGAGCAGCAAGAGCAGGTTGCGCCGCAGCCGTTGCCAGAGGCTGTTGACGTTGAGGTCTTCGATCGACTTGTGCCACAAGTACGTACTGGGAACCTCGAGCGGCGTCCGTTTGAGTTTCAAGAAATAGAGCAACACAACGGCCGGTGGTACGACCGCCAGGATCGCCCATTGCCACCAAACCAATGCACTGGACCACTGGGGAAACATCAGCGAACCAGCCCCCTTTGCCGAAGGTAGCCGGTAATCAGCGACTCGACCGACGTCTCGTTGCTGGCTCGCATGTAGACCATCCCCCGCCGCGTGCAGAACTCACTCGCCCCGTCGATAAACGCGGCCAGGGTGCGCCGGTAGCGGGTCATCAGCGCCCCGGTGGCGGTGATCTCCGCCGTATCGGCGTCCTCGCAGTCGACCAGCCGCAGATCGCCTTCCAGCGGCGGGTCGAGTTCCTCGGCGGCCAAGACATGGACCACGTAAACGTCCATCTGGCGTGCCACCAACCATCGCAGCGCTTCTTCGTAGCCCCCCTTGTCCATCAGATCGCTGATCAGCACGACGATCCCGCGGCCCGAGTTGCGGAGGCAGAAACTCTTCACGGCCTCGGCCAGCGAAGGTGTGTCTTCGGAGGTGATCGACTCGAGGTAATCGAGCATCCGCCAGAGACTTTGCCGTCCGCGAAAGACGTTGGCCCGATCGGCCGAATTGCCCAGCGTCTCGATTCGCACCCGATCGGAACGCACCAGACCGACGAATCCCAACGCGGCGGCCAATTGCTTGGCGAAGTAGAGCTTCGTCGGGTCGCCGAAATCCATCGAACGGCTGGCGTCGATCAGTGCGAAGACGTGCAGGTCTTCTTCTTCCAGGAAGAGCTTCAAGAAAAGCCGGTCGAGCCGGGCGTAGGTGTTCCAATCCACAAATCGCAGGTCGTCGCCGGGCACGTAGTTGCGAAAGTCCGCGAACTCGACGCTTTGCCCTTTCCGCGTGCTCCGCCGCTCGCCCTTCATCCGCCCACGAAATACCTTCCGGCTGACCAGTTCCATGCGCGCCAGCCGGGCCAGCAGTTCGGGGCTCAGGAGTGGCGGTGCGGTGGACATGGGTGGCTTCGGTGGTTATTGTCTTTCGAGATTCAACGTGACGACGTCCAGACCGAACATGTAGGCTTTGACGGCTTCGGGGTTGGCGCCGGTGATTTCGACGGTCAGTTTGTGATCGCCCGCTTCCAAGTGGTGTGCTCCCAGGGGGATGGGATCGGTGTTGATTACGTCCGGGTTGTAGAGGTCGACCGGTTCGCCCACCTTCTTGTCGTCGACGTGGAATTGCACGATACCATAGTCTCGGGCCTTGGTCAGCACGACGCTCAACAGGTACGGCCCGGTTTTCTTGACCGGCAGCACGATATCCAGCTTGTCGCCCGGTTTGCCTCCGGTCCACCAGAGGTGATCGTTGTCTTTCCACGTACCCTTGGAGAAATGCTCCATGGGCTGCGTTTTCACCTCCCCCTTGGGATGCCCCAACACACGTAACCCTCCGGCGGTAAGCGGCGGCATCTGGTAGTAGCCGTCCAGCCCATCGGCGGCGACGGCCGTGTGCGGATCGGTTCCGCCGGCGGCAAGATACCAGCAGGCCGTGCAGGCAAACAACGTCCCCCGGTCGTTGGGGAAATACTTCTCGATGCAACCCTCGAAAGACTTCTGATAGGGCACCGCATCGCTGATGTGCCAGCGGATCAGCGATTGGTGGCCACGGTTGTTCTGGGTCATCGTCTGGCAGTGGTACGGCCGCTCGAACAATCCGGGATGCCCCCAGGCGTAACCGAAATAGTCTTCCGATCCGGTGCCGAACGTGGATGGATATTTCTCGCCGTCGACGAAAAACTTTTCGTCACCCTCACCCCACCAACCGCCCGGAGCGTTGAACACGTGCAGCATCACACCGCAAAACCGGCCGCGGCCCTCGGCGCGGATCATCGTCCAGTCGGGCCAACGGTCTTCGGTCAGTGGGAAAACGTCGCGATGCCACTTGCAGTGAAAGTACCCCAACTCTTCCATGGGCCGAGCCAGCGGGGCGGTGACGATCTCGACCTCCAGTTGGCGATCCTTCGTGTCGAAGTTGACCAGTTCGAGTTTCGCTCGCTTCGCAAAAGGCATATACCAGAGCGAGTAGCCGCCGTCCTCGGTGATTCCCGTGGGCAACGATTTGTAGAGATTCTTGCCGGGAGCCGTGCCGAAGAAATCGCCCGCCGGGCACCAGACGGCCGGCCGCCGCTGATCGTCCCAAGTGATCCGCAACACGAGTCGTCGCAGGGCGGCCATCTCGTCGTCGCGATCGGCCGTCTTCATTCGGCCGCGGATCGCCGTGATCGCCCGCGGCCCGGGCAGCTCCATCACGATCGTCTCGCCGGCGCCGATTTGCACATGCTCCGTGTGCGTCTTCTCGCCGTCCCTCGCGGCGGCCGGGTCGGTGCCCTGATCGGCGGCGAAGTAGTCGTTGACTCGCCGCAGGGCCGCGGCGTCTTCGGTGGAGAGTTGGCCGGTGAACACGGGCACCGTGGTGCCCTTGGCGAACGTCGTGTAGTTGAAATGATAGTAACGTCCCCAGCCCCCCTCGGCGACGATCTTGCACGACTTGCGGTAGGGAATCGGGAAGTAGAGATTCTGACCGCGGCAGCCAAGATCTTCCAGCCGGTAGGAGAGCAGCGGATAATCAAACGGTGCGTGCTTGCCGTCGAACCAATCGGCAAACGGCATGTCGATCACCGGCGTATCGCTGCCGTCGAGGTAGATCTTCACATGCCCCTTCTCCGGCAGCGCCGACCAAACGCGCCAGAGGCAACCCGGCCCTTCCATTTCGGCCATGACTTCCCGATCGCCCTCCTTGCGAATCAGGCCGTTACCGTCGCCGTTGGCCGCCCAATTGACGTACTTCTCCGCCAGGGCGTCGTACTGGCTCCCCCGATCCCAACTGGCCCATTGCTTGACGGTCTCGCCTTTCGGCGGCAGCGTTGCCAAATGTTCCAGATCGATCATGCGATGGACCAGATCGGGGTAGGTGAGGATCTGCTGGGCAGTCGCTCGGTTACCCATCATAGCCGTCAGCGTAAGGGCAACCGACGCAATCAAAACGATTCGACGTTGCATGGCGTTCTCCTCTTTGGGAATGGCTAAATCATCATCCGCACCTCCAACACCTGCCCCTTCTCCAACACGATCGGTCCGGACAACGTGATCTCGACGCGACGCTCTTCTTGCTTCGCCTCGGCCACGACGGGACGCTTCCTGGGGACCGTGCCGTCGGTCCGCTGCAGTTCGACCTGCGCTGATCGAAGTTTGGTGTCGGTGGGCAGTTCGAAGGTCAACGTTTTCACTTGCACCGTACCCCACTTCACTTCGATCCGATTGGTTTGCACGGTCTCGTTTCGCTCTTGCACGATGGTGCCCCAACCGGCCGCGGCGGTGAAGGCGGCGCGGAATGCCTCGGGTGTGATCCGCGGAGCGAAACCGAGATACCCCCTCGGCCCGTGATACTCCCAACCACATAGCCCGAGAAAGACCCCGTGGCTGGCCATCCCCCGGGCGTAGTGGTCGCCGCATTCGATTTCGTTCCACGGGTTGTGTTTCGACGGATGGTATCGCTCGTGGACTCCCCGGCAGATGGCCAGCGCCTCGGTCACCATGCCGTCCCAAGCCATGTTGCCGGCCACCTGGTATTCGATGCCCGTCCACACTTCGTTCTTGTAGCGTACGCCCCCCGGCAAATTCGGGCTTTTCGGCCAGGTACACGTAAACAGGCCCGCCTCGCCGGGCGAAGCGAACCAGCGTTCCGGTTTGTGGACTTCATTCTGCGGGCCGATATCGGGTGCCCAGTTGTATTTCCAGATCGACTCCAGCGTGGTGTCGATGTTCTGTTTAGGGTAGACATACCCAAGGCCCACCTGATGCGCCCAGCCTTGGCCGAAGAGTTGATCGGCCAGGCAGCCGTCGCCGTGCTGATGTTTCGGATGCTTCTCGAGATCGACGATCTGGACGAAGTACTCGCCGCCGAACAGCCGCTCGACGCTCAGTTTTCGGCCGGCCTCGAAGATCTCGCGGCACTCGGTGGCAAACGCCTCCTCGCCCAGCTCCCGGGCCATCTCTTCGCCGGCTCGCAGGGCGGCCAGATAGAGCGAGCCGATCATCGGGTTGGGGCCGAAGAAATTGATATCGTACGTATTGTGCTGCGAGCCCTCGATCAGGCCGTCGGCGTTACCGTCTTCGCCGATAAGGAACTCCATGCTCTTACGGATTCGCGGCCAGTTCTCCTTCAAGAATCCGTTGTCGGTCGACATCTGGTGCTCGCGCAGCGCCTTGAGCACCGTGCCGCCCTGGCTATCGCCGGCCCAGATACCCCAGCCTTCGCCACGGAATCGCACGGCGCCGGTTTCTTCGGTGAAGCCCGACTCGGGATTGAAGTCTTGCATTTCGCGCACCGAGCGCTCCAACCGGGGGAACAGCCGGGCCATCGAGTGCTCGTAGTTCCAGACGTGGGCGCATGTGCCGTGGCAACAGCCGACCCCCTCCCAAGCCCAGAACCGGCCGTTGGCCCACCACTGGCAGGTCGACGTGGCCAGCGTCGAGACGGTCGAGAAAAGCCGGTCCAACAGCCAGTGCGGCAGCGTCGAGTCGTACCACGTGTCGTGCCACCGACGCGTATCGACGGCGAGCCGATCGAAATGGTCGGCGACGTATTGGGCCACGGCTTTGGCATCGTCAAAGCGAGTGGCGTAGAAGTTGCCCCGTTCGGGTCGGTTCGGAAAGCACCAAGCCACCACGAACGCCACCCGAGCCTCCTCGCCGGGCGAAAGCGACAGACGTTGGCCCAAGGCGCCGCACAGTTTCGTGCCGAAAGGTCGCTCCGCGGTATCCGCATCGGACGTTTCGCCGAGGGCTTGGAGTAGTGCCTCCGCTTGCGCGTCCTCGGGAAGCGCGGCCCGGGCGACCACCGACGGGCCGGATTCCAACAGGGCCAACCCCATCGTGCCGAAGTCGGGTTGCTTTTCCAACACACCGGGCGGCAGGGACATCGGTGTGTCGCGCAGCTCGATCTGGTCGATGTTGATGTGCCCCCAGGGCCCCGACTCGCGGTCGACGATCTCGATCCGCGCCTTGCGGCCGGCAAACTCGCGAACGTCCCAGTTGTGTGCCAGGAGTTTCTCTTCCTTCTTGCCGATGGCCGTGCGTACAACCTTGTCGTCGATCAGCAGATTGATACACGTCTTGTCCTTGTGGTCGCCGCCGCCGACGAGGAAACTGAGAAACGCCCGATCGATCTCCAACTCCGGCGAGACGAGCTTGCCGTGCATCTGGTCGTCGCCGCCGAGATACGTGTTGACGAGTCCACGGCCGGCGAATCCGCTGACGTCTTGTTGGCGGTCCAGTGTGCCGCGGGCGGGACCTTTACCGAACGCCTCGCCTTCGACGGTCCAATCGCCGTAATCGTCGCCCTCGAAATCGGCCAGCAGGCGTGACGGCCGCACGTTCTCGGGTGGCTCGACGGCTCGCGCCGAACCGTACACGATGGTCAGCCCGTCCTCGGAAACAACGCGGTTCACGCGCTCGCCGTACATCCCCTGGCCGCTGGTGTGGGCAACGGCGTTCTCCAGCCAGCCCGCCAAGACCGCGTCGACCTTCCGCTGGCTCGTGTTCTTCACCGCGAATTGCATCACCACCACCGGCAGTGCCGAGTCGGGGGCACTGAGCGGAACAAACGGCGAGAAGGCCTCCAGCGTGACCGCGACGGGAAAATCGTCGGCCTCGTACTCGACCGTGCCGAGGGGATACTCGCCGCAAAACGTCACGCCGGGAAATCCCTCGGCGTCGAGCGTACGGGTCAGCTTCTTGCCGCCGGTGGCCGCTTGCACGGCAAACCCCTGGGCCAACGGCGATTGGGGCTCTCGGCCCAGAGCGTAGTTGTCGCGGCCGTAGCCGGTGAAATTGCGCTGATTGAAGATGTCCCAGTGGGTCAACCGGCCGTCGCCGGAGAGATAAACTTGCCCGGCACAGATACCGCCGACCGGCATGGCGATCGTCTTCAGGTCGTCGCCCCGGTAGACCGTTGGTTCACCCTTGGCGTAGAGCGTGCGGATCCACTCCTCGGAAAGGTCCTTTTCGATCGGCACGAAGTGGTCGTCGGCCACCGCGTTCTCGGCAATTGTGTCTTCGGCCGAAGCGGTAGTTGGCCGCACCGTGCTTCCGGCGATCGACAGCGACGCGGCTCCCGCGCCGGCCAGCTTGACGAACTGACGCCGGTCGAGGGAGTCGGCATCGCAAGCGGCCGGTTCGGGATGTGGCGATGAGTCTTTGGAGATCGTTCGTGGGTCGCGGGCCATCGGATTCCCCCCGTTTTGCTTGCCTCGGTAGTTGGCTGCCCCGGATTGTACCCCGGGAATCCACTCGTGGGCAATCATGTGGCGGTCCGCGGCGGAGATTTCCACCGGGCGGATTGACGGATCGCACCTCGGACCAGATGATGGGACACGGCCCGGCCTTGTCTCAATGCCCGTACGATGGCCCTCCGAGGCCGTCGCTGTTGAGGCATCGCGACTTCTCGACGGGCTGGAAGCCCATCGTACGGTTTCGACGGGCTGGAAGCCCATCGTACGGTTCCCAGGCAAAGGCCGGCAACTCACCCAAAGAACACAGGAAAAACAGGAGAATCCGCGATGCGAACCGTGGCAGTCATCGAACCCGGCAAAGTCGAGGTGGTCGACATTCCCGAGCCCACGCCCGGGCCCTATCAGGTTCGCGTGAAGACGGAGGCCGCCGCCCTGTGCAACGCGACCGACGGCAAGCTGGTGGCCGGGCATTTTCCCGGCGTCGATACCTACCCACTGATCCTGGGCCACGAATCGGCCGGCATTGTCGACACCGTGGGCGAAAAGGTTCGCAATTTCAAGGTCGGCGATCGGGTGATCGGGGGACTGCTGTTCGAGTTCGGCGATCCGCAATACTCCACCGGATGGGGGGGGTTCTGCGAATACACCCTGGCCACCGACCATGACGCGATGGTCGAAGACGGCGTGGCCAATGAAGAACACGGCTGGTTCGAGTGCTACGAAATCCAACGGCCCGTGGCGCCCGACATCTCCGTCGAAGATGCCGTGCTGCTCTGTACCTGGCGCGAAGTATACGGCGGGTTTGGCGATTTCAACCTTACCGCGGGCGACGAGATTCTCGTCTTCGGTGCCGGACCGGTGGGGCTCAGCTTCGCCAAGTTCGGCAAGCTGCTGGGATTGGACTATATCGGCGTGGTCGATCCGCTACCGCACAAACGCGAAAAGGCCCTGTCGATGGGCGCCGACGCCGTGTTTGCTCCCGACGATCCGGCACTGGCCAGCTTGACCGAAATCCGGGGTAAGCCGCTCGACGCGGTGGTCGACGCGGTCGGCAACCCGGCCATCGCCAACTCGGGGCTGCCGTTGATTAAGATGGGTGGATCGATCTGCATTTACGGCGTAATCGCCGACGAGTCGATTACCATCGAAAAGGGGAAGGGTCCGTACAACTTCAACCTTTTCATGCACCAATGGCCGACCCGATGGCGCGAGAAGGCCGCCCAGGAACCGCTCTGCGAGTGGATTCGCCAGGGCAAACTCAGCGCCGGCGAGTACGTTACGCACGACTTCCCGCTGGAGCAGATCAACGACGCGTTGGACGCGGTCCGTAGCGGCGAGGTGATCAAGGTGCTCTTGCGGTACTAACGCGTTCAGTTGGCTCACGTCAACCGACTGGCCGTCCTGTATACGGCTCCCGTTGCCGCCGGTTACCCGGCTGAAAACGTCTTGCGGAGAAACTTGCGATTGTCGACGTAGCAGTCTTCGAGGCTTCGGCCTTTCTCCGTGGCCCCTTCGAGAATGAACCACCCGCGGTAGCCGATCGCTTCGATGGCGTCCTTGATCTTGGGGAAGTCGACTTTCCCGTCGCCCAACAGACAGCCACGTTCCTTCATGTGGATCTGGCAGATGCGTTGGCTTCCCAGGCGGCGGATTTCGGCCGGCACGTCGTAGTCGGAGTAGGTCATGTTGGCCACGTCGTAGTAGACTTGCACGGCCGGCGAGCCGACGGCGTCGAGAATGCGCAGATGCTCGTCGACGTTCAAATACGTCTCCAGTCCGAGCACGACGCCCGCCTTCTCGGCCTTGGGGGCCACTTTCTTCAGCCGGGCAATCACCTGATCCTGCAAGGCCACGTTTCCCTTGATATTGCCCCGGCCGAAGAACGCCAACAGCACCCTCTTCACGCCCATCGCGGCCATCACGCCGACACACTCGTCGACCCACCGCTCGGCCTCCAGGTCGCTGGAGTAAGGCACGCGATTGAGCACGCCCATGGCCAGCGAGGGGATTTCCAGGCCGAGTTTCTTCGCCCGGTCGAGATACTGTCGGCGGACCTCCGGGTCGCGCAGGTTGAACTGGTCGCCGCCGTCGAAGCTGACCTCGACGCCGTCCAATCCGATCGCCTTGGCCACCTCCAGCGAGCGCGGATCCTGCCGCGCGCCCAGCGACCAATCGCAAGCGCCGATCTTGAATCCCGCGTCCGACTCGGCGGCCGCCAGGCATCGCAGCGCCGGCGACAGAAACAAACCGGCGGCAGTCGAGCCGGCGAGCATTTCGCGACGGGTTATGGCATGAAACATGATGCGTTCTCCTTAGAACGGCCTACGGGTGGCGCCGAACCGCCTGTCATGGTACGCTCTGCCGGTGGAGGATAGTCGAAACGATACCCCCGTGCAAGAATCCCTCGCCCGGGGATGAACTGCGTCGGCCGATCACCCCGAAACCTGGCGATATGGGCCACGGGTGGCAGGCACATCTACTTGCAAAATCGTGGCATTTGGCGATAATGGGGGGGTGGCAGTCCCGTGCGGACCGTAGCGATGGGAGACGGATCGGGAATCAAGGGAAGGACGCCACCCGAAAGAGGAGCTTGGCAACTATTGAGGAGGAAGAAACGTGCGGCGATTCACGGGACGGATGGTTCTGCTGATTGGCATATTGGCCAGCGGTTCCGCGGCGATGGGTGATGATCCGATTCGAGCGGAATTGGACCGCCTCAAGGGGCTCTACACCGATGTCGTGAAGCGAGAAAAGGCCAAGGTCGACGCGGCCTTCGGGGCAGCAGTCAAGGCGGCGGCCGCCACCGGGGACTTGGATACGGTGGGAGTACTGGTTGCCGAGCGAGAGGCCTTCACCGCCAGCGGCAAGTTGCCGGCCTCGGAGTCGATGGCCGAGGCGGCCAAGGCCTATGCGCAAAAGAAATCGCATTTCGACCGCACGATGCTCGACGCGTACGACACGGCGGTCAAGCAGTATACGCAGCAACTCAAGATCGAGGAGGCGACTCAAGTTCGCGCCGAATCGCGGACCTTCGCCAAGTTCGGCACTGCGGAATCCGCCGGGCCGGCTGCCTCGCCCGGGCGATCCGCCGACCCGACCATGGCGAAGCTCGACGCGGCCAAGGAGCGGCAAGCGGTGGCCTACGAGGCGGCCCGAAAGGAAATGGCCGAGGCCATCGACCGGGAGATCAAGACACTGGCGGCCAAAGGCGATCTCGACGGCGTCAAGACCGCGCAGGCGATGAAGGCCCAGTTCGACAAAGAGGGCGACATACGTCCACCCGCTGGCGGCACGCTGCAACGTGCCAAGAAACGATACAACTACCAACTCGGCGAGGCCAGCGACCGGTTGACCGGAGCCTACCGTCTGGCCATTCGTGACTACACGCAGTCGGGCCGGGCCGATCAAGCCCGGGCCCTGCAGAAAGAGCTGATCGCCGGCGTGGGCATCGGACCACAACGGTGGCTCGTGGTCTTCCGCTCGGCCGACCCCAAGATGTGGAATACGAACCATAAGAGCCCGCTGGGAATGGCCCTGGAGATCGAAGACAACGTGCCCGACAACATCCGCTACGTGCGTGTGCGTCGCATGGACACGGGCGATTCGGTGATCTCGGGGATTTCCAAAGCCGCTCTCACGCAGGAACGAGTGGAAGGGCCCGGCAATTTCGGCTGGGCCGGTAGCAACCGCCGCTCGTGGGGAGGCGTTTCCGTGGGTATCTTCCACAAGGGTTGGGTGTCCAACAAGGGCGATGTCGCCATCACCGGACCAAGCCTCGGGCGCGGCAACCGAGGGTGGGGGTTCGGCCACGTAATGCACGACATGGGCGCCGGCCAGGCATATGGCTGGGAGGGAAAGCGATTCAGCGGCCAAATGCAATACGAAATCGCCGTAACCGCCCAAGAGTTGACCGAACGTGAACGCAAGCTGCTGTTGCAGTAGTCCCCACGCTTACCACGAGGAGAATCTCCATGTTACGAACCATGTGCCGCACGTTGCCGGTGGTTGTTTTCGTGCTCCTTGCGAGTCGCGGCGTGGCGGTTGCCCAGTTCGACGTTCCCGTGAAGAAGGATCCGGTCGAGTTGGCATTCACGCTGCCCAAGGGCATGTCCTTCACGCCCGCGGAAGCCAAGGCGGCGATCGCCTTCCGCAACCGTGTCGAACCTCATCTGCGTTCGGCACTGGAGCGGGTGCAAATGGCCGAGGGCACCGCGGCGAAACGCGAGGCGGCCCGCGACGTCTACGAGATCCGCGCCGAAATCAAAGCCTACGTCAACCACGTCATCCACGTTCGGCAGCAGAAATACATGGCCGAAATGGCCCGCCGCGCCGAAGCCGCGCGCAAGGCGGCCGCCAAACGCGCCGCCCAACAACGGAAGAAGGGCAAGGGCAAGAAGAAAAAACGCCGGTAACGATTCTGGTAGCCGGATTCGTGAGAATTCGAGCGACTCTTGATGCCCCCCGAAGTCTCACGACTTCGGCTACATTCTTAACGGCGTTACCCCCAGTGTCCGAACGCCGAGCGTCTCTACTCGGCCGTTTCTCGCAGCCGATCGACCCAGCAGCCCAGCAGCGATTCGGCCTCCTTGGCGGTAAAATGCTGGCGACGGTAATTGAGCGTCAGCCCAAGTCGCCCGGCGTACCAGTGGCAGCCGAAGGACGCGGGAATGTACGGAGTGGCCGGCGGGGCTCCGTGGATCTCCTCCAAGGTGAGTTGACCGGCCATCAGTTTCCCGCCCCGGCGCGGAAGCAGCGCTCGAGTCATTACCTTGCCCATGTTGCTCAGAACGGCCGTGGCAAAGCACCGGTGAACCAGCCAGCCCAGCGATGAGACCGCCGGCAACACAAACCGAAGACGCCGCGCGGCCCGGTGCCACGAGTGATCGATCTGCCAGGTGCGAATGTAGTGGATTTCCCGGGCGAGGTCGGCCAGAAGTTCGGACGGCCGATCCATGGCGGCCGCGCGGCGGTCGATGTAGACCATCGAGACGACGTTGGCCGCGGGCATTTCGTCGTCTTCCTGTCGCCGTAGCGAGACCGGCACCAGGACCCGTAACGTCCGCCGTCGACAGTCGCCGCCATGATCCGCGTTCCATTGCCGAAGCGACAAGAGGAGATCGCGCAGCAGAAGTTCGTTCGTCGACCCCCCCCCGGCCAAGGCCACCTCGCGCAGACGCTTGGTCTGAGACTTGTCAAACGTATGAGTCGGCATGTCGGGAACCCGTCGCGCGTCGTCGTCGGCCAGACCGGCGGTGCCCGACGATCGCAGCGGGGCCAACTTCTCCAGAAAGAACCGGGCGGTCCGCCGCGGGAGGATCAGCAGATTGCGCCGCAGCCGCGCGAGCCATCGCATCGGGTTGACCTTGAGTTGATCGCGCCGGACCAGCAATCGGCGATCCAGCGCGCGCAATTCGGCCCGAGACGACTGGCCGTTGATTATCTGATCGTAAACGCAGAGGATGTCCTCGATGACCCGATAGGCGCCCGTGCCGTCGCAACAAGCGTGGTGGAACTGAAAGCGGATGTCCACCGAGCCGTCTCCGTGACGGACCCAAATCCGCAGCCCCGTCTCGGTGGCAAGATCGAACGGCTCCCCGGCGGGGAAATTCAGCGGCACCCCGGCGCCGGCCACGTCAAGATACGTGTCTTTCGGGGATGCCGGCACCCAGCGACACGAGCGGAAACCCCATCGCCGAAACGGGGCGACATGCGCGCCCAGCAGCGGGTGCTCGGCCACGGCTCGATCGACGGCGACCCGAAACGCCGCCGGGTCAAACGGCCCGGAAAGGATCAGCCGAATGATGAACGTCATCGGACCCCCTTGCGCTCCCGGCCCCAACAGGAACATTTCGAAGGGAGTCAGATCGAGCGGCAAGGGCATGAAAACCGTCCTCGTGTGATGAAGTGGGCCCCTATCATCTTCCATGGAACAACAACCACCTGCCCAAAACGGTACGCCAATATCACGAGAAGCACAAGGGGAGCCGGCGTGGCCCAAGGGCCGCTTGTCTCGTCGCCCATCGCAAGCTACGCTTGTTCGCCCCTGTCCGCCCTGGCCCCGATGGGTCGGGTCGTAGCGATGATCCCTCTTGAAAGGATAGTGCCCAATGAAACGTCTGCTCGCTACCGCGGCGATCGTGCTGCTGTGCTGTTCGACGGCATCGGCCGCGCGAAAGGTCCGCCATCGAGTGTCCGTCGTGACGCCGGCGCCGGTGGTTCACAGCTTCTATCCCGTCGGACCGGTTTACGCCTATCCGCCGCCGGTGGTCACCGTGCCCGTCATCGAGCCCCCCTCGCACCTCGTCGTGCCCTCGGCGGCCGTCCGTCGGTCGTCCGTGTTCGTAGCTCCCGAGTCGGTCTCGTATCAGGCGACAACCCGCGTGCGCCGCCGGACAGTTCGAGGCTCGGTTCGCGTGGTCGCGCCGTATTCGGTGTTCCCGCCGTTCTAGGCTTTGCCTCGAACCGTGACGCTACTTGTGCGGTAGCGCCGAAGCGGTAACAATGAAACGCTCTTTCATTGGGCAAGTCTTCCGCGGTTTGGCCTCCCGCGGTTTGGCAGTGAGGAGCGGACACAGAGCGACGGCAGCATGAGCAATTCAAGCGATCCCCAACAACGCAAACGCGACCCGGCGTCGCCGCCGACGACACCCGAGGCGGGCAATCCCAGCGCACCCGGCGGCCCGGGAGACGTTCCCATGGCCGTTCCGCCCACTCTCGGATCGACCGGCTCGCCCGCTACGAAATCGTCGCTCCCGGTGGCGCCCGAGTATTCCGCGTTTCCCATGGGCAAAGCCCTACCCACTCCCGCGAGCCCTCTGCCACAAATCAACACCGATCAGACGCCCAAGCTGGAGATCCCCTCGGAGCTGGTGGCCGGCATACCCCCGGCTTCCGACACGCCCACCCACGCAGGACCGCGGATCGTCGTTTCGGAGCCCTCGCAAGAGACCGCTCGTGGTTCGGTCAACGACAACGGCCGAAACGGCAAGACGGGCATGTTGCTCTCGCCGGGGGCGATCATCGCCATCGCGTCGATCGTGATCGTGGTGGGAATGATTGTCGTGGTGGTCGGCAACAGGAGCTCCTCTTCCAAGAGCGCGAAGAAGGAAGGGTCGTCGGAACCGGCGGCCGGTAACGCGGACCCGGGCACGCCGGCTTCGCCATCCAGACAACCCCCAAAGAAGGTGCGGCCGCCGGGGGGCGACTCGTCTTCCCCAAAATCCCGGCCGCCGGAGTATCCCAACGGCACGCCACGGATGCCGGGCCGCAGTTCGATGGCCGACTTGATGGCCCGGGCCGACGCCGACCCGACGGCGGGTGCCGATTCGAGCGTTGACGGTCAACTGGCCGCCGCCCGGCAGGCGATGTCCATCCGCGACCTGCAAACGGCCGCCGCGTATCTCGGCTCGGCCGCACGGACCGAGAACATGACGCCCGCCGAGCAGGCTTCGGTGGCAAGGACGCGGAAGCTGTTCGAGTCGCTACTGACGTTTTGGAAGGCGGTCGACGAATCGGCCGGCACGCTCCACGTGGGACAGGAGCTACACGTCGGCCAGTCGGTTGGGACGGTTGTGGAAGTCGGTGGCGGACAGTTGACCGTCCACGCCGCCGGCCGCAATTACACCTATCCCTTGCTCGGCCTGCCGCCGGCCCTGGCGATCGTCTTGGCCGAGATGAAACTGCGCAAAGGAAGCCCCACGGCCAACCAGTGCGTCGGTGCGTTTCTGGCCGTCGATAAGCGGGGCGATCGCAAACGAGCCCGGCAATACTGGCAACAGGCCGGTGCGGCGGGAACTGAGTTGTTGGATGAGTTACCCCTGGCACCACCGGTCGAGCCGGCCACCGGCTCCGACGCCCCGCAATGGGCGGCCGTCGATGCCACCGGCGAGCCGATCAGCGTGTTGCCCGACGTCGGCCCGCGACCCCAACCGCCCGCCCCCGCCAACCGATCGGCTCCACCGGACCGCGCGGCCCAAGCGCCGGCCGAAGCGGCGATTCGCAAACGCTTCGAGGCGGAATATACCCAGGCTGGCACCGTCGAAGGCAAGAAGGTTCTGGGCAAGACGCTTTACCAAGCGGCCGCCAACACGGGCGACGATCCCTTATCGCGTTATGTGCTCTACCGCATCGTACACGATCTGGCCGTCGAGGTGGGCGATCCGATGGTCCTCTGCGAAGTCATCGACGAGATGGCCCGATACTATCAGATCGACGCCATGGGCATGAAGGCCGCGGGACTGAACCGATCGTGGGATTCCAGCATGGCGCTGGCCAATCGTCCGGCGATTGCCGCCCGGGCCAAGCTACTGCTCGGCGACGCCCTTCGCGCCAAGCAATACGCCGCCGCCGAGGATCTCATCCGCCTCGCACTCAACGCCGCCCGCGCCGCCCGCGACTATCCGGCCATCCGCGACCTCGAAGAGCGCCAGCGCGTGATCCGCGCCGAGCGACGCGCCGGTTCGTGAGACGCGGCGTAGTCAAGCCCAGATGATTGGGTAGCTACCGTCGCCAGACGGTGGGATTTCCACGCTCTGGCGAGCGTAGCTACCCCAACGCGAGAAAAGGGGCATTCTACTTTTCCCCCGCCGCGCGCAGCTTGTCGAGCAATACGGCGATCTCGTCATGCACCTCCGCGGTCTGGCGAACAAGCATCGCCGGCATGCCGTCCAGCACGATCGGCGACGCGGATCCCCAGCCCCCGACGTCCTCCTCCCAGCTCTTCGGCTGGCCGGTTGCCATGATCACCTTTTCGAGCGACCCGAGGGCGTCGTCGAGTGTTTTCGGTGGGTCATGCAGGTGGATGAGATCTTCGACCGGATAGATCTGCATTTCGAGCATTTGATCCGATTCTCTCGCGGGGCGCGAGAGCCCGGTCAGCAATACGGGCGTCATGTCGCCTCGGTCCGACTGCCGCACGGCGCGTCGCAGGGCAGTAAGTAACGCGGCGATTTCCTCCTGTACCTCCCGGTTCTGTGGAACCAGAAACGCGGCCATGCCGGCGAGTTCCACATGCCCAATGGGTCCGGGCCCTGATCCGTCGGGCCAGCTCTCTGGCGGAACGGTGATCATGATCAGTACCTCCAGCGAATTGAAATCGTAGTCCGCGGGGTCCACGGCGCGGGAGAGCGTGACCAGGTCGCGTACCGGGTGTAGCCAGTAGACCAACGCACGCTCCGCCTTCTCCCGAGTTGTAATCACCAGACGCTCGTCTTCGATGATCCAGGTCAGGTCCAAGGGGTGAAGCGAACGTCGCAGCGCGGAGCCGAGGGACTGGTCGACGCACGCGATCGAGACCGGGTCATCGGGGTCAATCCCCAACACGGCCCGGGTTTCCGTGTAATCGACGATGATGTCGATGCCCGAGACCGCCCGGAGTTTTTCGATGGTCGCTTGCAGTGGCTCCTTCTGGATATCGATCGTCACGTTGCGCCGAAGTTGTTCAAGGATCTTCTTCTCGCCATGTGCGTCGGGGGTCAGTTGCACCGGCGTCAGGCTGCCTTGGGCCGACTGGCGGGCCGCTTTGCGCAGGGCGGCCAGCGCCGCGGCCATTTCTTCGTGGACTTTCCGAGTCTGTCGAGCCACCAGGGCACGGAGACCGCCCACTTGCGTCGGCATCAACGTACCGGGACCACCGACCTCTTCCCATGTGTGCGGACATACCGACCCGGTCAGAATGTTGCACAAGCTGTCGAAGTTCCAGTCCGCCCGCCGTACATGCTCGCGCGGCTCCACCAGATCGCCGACCGGATAGAGCCAGATGCTCAGCATCTGGTCGGCCTTGTCGTCGGTCGTAATCAGGATGTAGTTGCCTCCAATCACCCAAGTCATCTCCCGCGGAAACAACATTCGATCCAGTGCCCGGCCCAACGGCACGTCGGTCACGTCGATCGAGACGGGTACGTCCGGGCCGAGGTTCAGCACGTGTTTGATTTCGAGTACATCGAGTTCCACGCCGATGCCGGTGGTCTTCTCCAGTTGCCGGGCGACCGCCTCCAGCGGCTCATTTTCAAAATACAGCGTTACCTTCCGCCGGAGCACTCGATGGAGTTTTTCCTCCTCCGGTGAAAGGCAGATCGGCGAGGGGGCTTTTCCCGCGGCTAATTGCCGAACGCCCCGTCGCAAGAGGCCGAAGAACTCGGCAATTTCCTCATGCACGTCGGCGGTCTGGCGGACGAGGATGAGGTTGGTTCCGGCAATTCGAGCGGGCGCAAGGTCCCCCGGTCCGCCAACTTCTTCCCAACTCCACGGGCTGTCGACGGTCGAGATGAGTTCGGCGAGTTCGTCCAAATCACGGCCACTTCGGTCCACGCCGCTCACCAGATCGTCCGCCGGATAGAACGTGACGCTCAGTATCTGGTCGGCCTTCTCGCAGGTCGTGATCAGGATATACTCGTCTTCGATCCACCACATCAACTCGAGCTGCGACAGGATTTGTCGGAGCACCAGGCGCAGCGGTACGTCGGTCACGTCGATCGAGATGGATTCGTCCGGGCCGATGCCCAGCACCTGTTTGATTTCCGCGCGATCTAGAACGAAGGTAACGCCGGTGAGCTTGCTCAAATGCCGGACGACTTCCTCCAGCGGCGTGTTCTCCAAGTGGAGCGTAATCTCCTGATCGAGCGCCTTGAGGAGTTTCTTCTGCGTCGGAGAGTCCAGATCGAGTGGCACGGGCGTCATGTCGCCTTGCGCCGATTGACGAACGGCTCGTCGCAGGGCGGTGAAGAACTCGCCGATTTCTTCGTGCGTGTCCTGGGTATGCCACGCGAAGATCGCCGTCATGCCCGCCAGTGGGACGGTCATCGTGGTTCCCGGTCCGCCGACTCGGTCCCAACTCTCCGGCCAGACAATCCCGGCGATCAGTTCTTCGAGCATTCCTAACTCGCGGCGGCGGCGCTCCGATCCCTGGGGACCGGCCGTTAAGTCGCCGACCGGGTACAGCCAGGGCGAAAGTATCTGGTCCGATTTCTCCTGCGTGGTGATGAACAGGCACTCGTTCTCGATCCGGTAAGTCGATTCGATCTGACGGAGCACGAACTTCAGTGCCGAGCCGAGCGACATCTCGGGCAGATCGCACGTAATCATCTGCTCTCCAGGCACGATACCGAGCACTTCCTTCAAATCGAGCCGATCGAACACGATGTTGATGCCGTGCTGCTTGGCCAATTGCTCGACAAGACGGTCCAGTGGCTCGTCTTCGCAACGAAGCGTGACTTTCCGCCGAAGCGCCGCGCGGATTTTCTTCTCGCTTGGTACCCGCTCGGTCAGAGGCACGGGTGTCCAACTCCCCCGGGCCAACTGCCGCGCCGCTTCTCGCAACCCGGCAAGCAGCGAACCGATTTCGGCGTGCCCGTGCCCGTTGGTGGCGGCAACCAGCGAGAGCGATCCTTCGTGATGCGACAGGCTGCCGGACAGCCCGCCGGGAGAGTTCAGCGCGGCACCCCAGACGGGAGATACACAGACGGTGATGAGTTTCTCCAACGTATCGAAATCGGCCACCTTCGCGCCGGACGGCTCACGCCGGACCACCAGATCGGCGACCGGATACGCCCTGGTGAAGAGACGACCACCCGCCTTCGGCTCGATCGTGACCATCGAGAAATCGCGGGCGACCGTGTAGTCCAACTCGCGTTGGGACAAGATGGTCCGTAACGCGGATCGCACCGAAATGTCGGAGACCTGAAGGGTCGTCAGCGTCTGGCTGGCATCGATACCGAGGACTTCTTCAAGTGCCCGTCGGTCGAGAACGATGGGCACGCCCGTGAGTTTTTGCAGGAAACGGGCGACTTCGTCCAAGGGGGCGTCCTGCAATTCGAGCGAGATCGGCTGTCGAAGCGCCTTCTCGATCGCCTGGCGTCCCGAGCGAAGTTCCATCGGCGGCAACGTGCTGGTGTACTCGCCGGTCGAATCCTCCGCCGGCGGCACGGCGACAACGCCCGAAATACGCGCTTCCCGGCCGTCGAACTGTCCCCAGACTTGCCACGGGAGCTCGACTTGCCTTGTTGCGATTGGCGGATCCTTGGGCCAGTTCTTCGGATCGAACGGATTGATGAACTCGCTCGGCGGTTCATCGGCTTGAGCAAGATGCCCGTGGTTTCCAGCGAACATGGCGTAACAGACTGCAAGGACGATCCCCGCCGTCAGCGCCCATTTTCCGCGCGCCGCCTCTTGTCGCAACATGGCTCTGTCCCCTGAAACAGAAAGTGGCCGGCCCCCCGCGGCAGTGTGGGATTCGCTCCCAATAGCCTACTCCAAACCGCCCCCCCTGTCGAATCACCCCCGGCCCAATCGCCCCGCCCTTTGCTCACCGCTTGGCGATGGCTTATACTGGCAGGTTCGGGATGTCCAGTAGCCGGTATTGCGAGGGATTTCCATGGAAAAAACGCGTACGTTCGTCGCTCGGGAAGACTCCCAGGCCCCCTACTTCATGGGGATCGATCTGGGGGGGACCAATATCAAAGTCGGTGTGGTGGACGATCGCGGACGACCCATGTCGTGGCTCTCGGTCAAGACGCAAGCTGCTAATGGGCCTGAAGATGCGTCGCAACGGATGGGTCAGGCCGTCAAGGATGCCATTGCCCAAGCCGGGCTCGAACCGGCCGATGTCGCCAGGGTGGGGCTCGGATCCCCCGGTACCATGGACATTCCGGCCGGGATGTTGATCAGCCCCGTGAATCTCAAAGGCTGGGACCACTTCCCCATTCGCGACCGTGTGAGTCATCATTGTGGGCTGCCCGTGGCATTTGCCAACGACGCGGGGGCGGCGGCTTACGGCGAGTACTGGGTCGGCGCGGGGCGAGAACTCCACAGCATGGTACTGCTCACCTTGGGCACCGGCATCGGCTGCGGCATTATCATCGGCGATCTGTCGATCGACGGCGAAAACAGCCACGGGGCCGAATGTGGCCATACCATTATCGACTGTTCGGAAGACGCGCGGATGTGTGGCTGCGGTCAGCCGGGCCACCTCGAGGCCTACGCCAGTGCCACCGCCGTGGTCAAACGCACCCGCGAAGCGCTGGACGCCGGCCGCGAGAGTTCTCTTTCCGCCCATCTTGCAGGCGGTGCCAAGTTGACGCCGAAGCTCGTGGCCGAACAGGCCGAATCGGGCGACGAGCTCTCGCTGGAAATCGTCATGGATACGGCCAAATACTTGGGTGTCGGAATCGTATCGCTGATGCACACGATCGATCCCAACGGAGTCCTGCTGGCCGGAGCGATGACGTTCGGCGGCCGGGACTCGGCCCTGGGACGCCGCTTCCTGGAACGGATCAAAGAGGAAATCGATCGCCGCGCGTTTGCCCTGCTGGCCGAGCGCATCGTGCTGGATTTCGCTACCCTGGGTGAAGACGCCGGGTATATCGGCGCCGCCGGGATCGCCCGAGTCGAGCATCTTGCCAGCCGGTAGAGAAGCAAACCGAGAAGGAGACCCCGCCGCCGTGTTGCTTCCGTTCGATGCCCAAGCCGTCGGCTATCGACAGGCCAATGCGCTGGTGCTCGGCCGGGCTGCGCTGGCGGCTTATCGGGATCGCGACGAAGCGCGTCGTATGGCTATCGAGTGGGGGCACGGCCCGCTGGCCTGCTTCGGCAAGGACTCGGCCCGGGGGTTCGTCGGCTCCGGCGGCGATTGGACGCTGGTCTCTTTTCGGGGCATGAAGTTCAGCCGGATCGGTGATTGGCTGACCGATTTCAACGTCTCGCTGCAAGCCGGACCGGCCGGCATGGTCCACTCGGGATTCGCCCGAGCCCTGGACGGGGTCTGGGACGAACTGCTGGCCGCGATCGACGCCGCGGGGGATCACGGGCGACCGCTCTGGTTCACCGGCCACAGTCTGGGAGCCGCCCTGGCCACGCTGGCCGTCGCGAGGCTGCGGGTCGTTGGGCGGCCGGTCGCCGGGCTCTGCACGTTCGGCTCGCCGGCCGTGGGCGACAAGGCCTTCGCCCGTGCCTTCGACGCCGACTTCGGCTTGCGAACCTGTCGCTTCGTCAACCAAAACGACGTGGCCACGAGTTTCCCCTTTCGGCAGTTCGCTTACCGGCACGTGGGCCAGTTGAAGTACTTCGACGCCCACGGGCGGTTGCACGACGGCCGGCCCCGATGGAGCGGTTTTCTGGCCGGCCGCGCCGCGGCCCACGTCGTCCACCGGATGGCCATGGCCCGGGGAAGACTCGATCGCGTCGCCGCCGTGTTCGGCTCGCTGGCCCAACGATATCGCGACGCCCATCGCATGGAGCGTTACGTCGAACTGCTTGATCGGCTTCCGCCGGTGCGGGCGATTAGCGATTAGCGAATGGTCATTATCCCGCACACTTACCGCTTCTCTCGGGCGGACTTGATTTCGTCGACGGCCAGGGTTGCTTTGCGCATGAGGAGGAGGTTTCCCGACTTGCGCGCGGCGGCCAGGGCCGTTAGCGCTAGTCGTGCGGCACGGTCGAGTTGCTTCGCCTCGACCAATTGGGAAGCCATCGCCAGGCTCCGCTCGGCCAACTCATTCGACGTTCGCGTCCCATGCACGTTCCGGCCCATCGATTCCAACGCCGCCAGACGCATGGCCTGGGCGTCGATCGAATACGACGCGTCGAGCCGTTCGATCGCAAGAAACACCAATTCCGGTTCGCCGGCGGAGATCGCCGTATCGCGAGCGGTCGTCAGTGCCACGAAGCGCTGATTCGGATCGGTGGCCGACTCGGCGGCCACGGCGAGCATCTTGTCGGCCAGACGGACCTTTCCGGCGACGGAAGTGGCCTGGTCAAAGGCCGTCGAATGGCTCTGCCGGAGAATCTGCTCCGCTCGTTTCAACTCCGCGGCATCGGCAGGCGGCGAGGATGAGGAAGGAGCCGCGCCGGATCCCTCCTCCGGCTGGCCTATGAGCACGCCGATTTCGGCCCCTTCGCGACCGGCCTGACGCCAGAGCTGGCCTGCCCGCTGCGGGTCACCGTCGCCATCCAACGCCAGAAACGTGCCGTAGAGGACCATGGACGTCGGGTCTTTGGCAAAGGACCGGTTGACGAGCAATTCGATCCAATCACCAGTGAGTCGGTGGGGCTGATAGGTGTAGTTCTGACCGCGGTCGCGGAAGATGAGTTTCCCCGGCGCCGATTCGACGATGGCGATTGGCCGGCCCCGAAGGGTTATCACCTCGCCGCCGTTGAAGCTACCCATTGCTTTGTGAATCATCCGCCAGAACTCGGACAGATTGGCGTGGTACGTTTCGACTTGGGCCAGCTCCGCCTCGTCCTCGGGCGATTGCGCGATAGCGGCCGCTCGATCCAGAAAGGTTTTCGCGGCGATGAGGTCACGATCCTTCATCGTCTGCCGCGCGTCGGCCAGCGCCCGCTTCAGCGCGGCCCGTTTTCGCGGATCGCCCGCCGGCCGCGACGGTTGCTCGACAGGGCCCGGCTGTGGAACAGGGCCGGGTTGTTCAACGGGGGCCGGTTGCTCTGCGGGAACGGGTCGCTGGACGGGTCCCGGTTGCTCCTCAGGAACAGGTCGTTCAACGGGATCCGGCTGCTCGTCCGGGTCAGGTGTGGGCGCCGGCCTCGGCGTCTCCGGAGGGGCCGGAGCGACCGACGGAGCGTCGGGCGCCGGTTCGGCGGCCGGTGTCTCGTCCCCTTGTTGGGCAACCGGCTGTTCGTCCTGGCGCGTGAGGAAGTAAGCCAGCGCGCCTCCCATCAAGACCAGCAACACGACCAGAACTCTGACCAGTTTTTGCGCCTCGACTGGCCACTTTCCGGAGCCGGCGGCCGATTCGGACGGCGTGGCGTTGATCGGCTGGGCTGCTGGACCAACGACCGCCGTGCCACGCGGCAGGGACACACCTTCTTCAGGCACCGGCCCACCCATGGGGATCGGCACGTTGGACACCGGCGGTTGTGGTGACGGTGTCTGCTGGGAAAAAGCCGCCGTCTCCTGTGGATAACCCGATTGCGGTTGTTGCAGATAAGCCGCCGCCGTTTCCTGTGGAGCCGGTTGCCCCAGCGGCGTCCGCGGGTAGCCGGTCGGCTCGGGTTGCTCCATTTCACCGAACAACGACGGGGGTGGACCTCCGCGCGAGGGCGTCGAGTCTCCTTGCGGTTGCGTCCGCGCCGAGGCGTCGTACGCGGCCCGGGCTTGGGCGTCCAGAAGGCATCTTTTCGCCGCCTTGAGTTGGTCCAGGAGGTCTTGCCACTGGCGGAGATACTCACCCGGCCGATTTCCGCGGATCTTGGCCGTCAGACGGTCGGCGGCCAGGGAAATCACTGCCGGATCGTTCTCCTGGGGGTCAATCCCCAGCAGTTGGTAGTAGTCGGCCGGCGCCTGACCGGGCTCGAAATCGAGCCATTGATAGTAGGGATCAAAGGAATGGGCCACTGGGCAACTCGGCTGGTTGGGAGGCAAGGGGTATCATGGGCGGGCAAATCGACGAGCCACACTCTATTATTACTCCAGTTGTGGGGCTCGTCGCAAGGTATTCCCCTGTATTCCCTCCGATCGGGACGGACTATTGCGGACGATTCACGATTTGGAAACCCGAAACGTGAGCGAGGGACAACCGGCGGGCTCCCTCGCTTACGCGTCGGGTTACCATAAATCGGTCCATCGCCAAATCCCCGATGCCTTATTTCGGGGGGGGTCGTACAAACGCTTCTCGCCGGGTATTCTGTGGGACGGAACTTCCAGAGGACGGCAAACGTCATAGAATTCCGGGGTCGCAGTGCGCCATGACGCTGCCCTGCCGTGCCATGATGCACCATCCGGAGCCACCCGACCTCCGCACTTCAAGGAGCAACGATGATTCGCACGAAAGCAGCCTTCATGGGTTGTATCGCATGGCTCACTGCCGCCGGTATGGCCTGTTCGGCAGAACCCGCATCGCCGCCCCCCCAGAACAACGCCAAGAACCAGGACAGAGTGCAACGGGTGATCGATCGCGTGGAGAAGGCCTGTCTGGAGCGTACCGTCTACATGATCGGCCGGGTCAAGGCCGAGCGGCTGGCCGAGTTGGTCCGCCAGTCGAAGCCGAAGGTGGTGGTCGAGTGCGGCACGGCGTTGGGCTACTCGGGTCTGTGGATCGCCCGCGAGCTGCAAACCGCCGGCCGCGGCAAGCTCATCACCATCGAGATCAGCCCCCAGCGAGCCCGCGAGGCCGAGGCCACTTTTCGCGAGGCCGGGCTGGCCGACGTCGTCACGGTCAAGGTGGGCGACGCGACCAAAGTGGTCCACGAAATCAAAGGGCCGGTCGATTTTGTCTTTATCGATTGCGGATACTCGAACTACCTGCCCTGCCTGACGGGCCTCGAGGACGAACTCTCCAAAGGCGCGACGATCGTGGCCGACAACGTCGGCATCGGCGCCGGCGGCCTGGGCGATTACCTCAAGCACGTTCAAACGAAATACACCAGCCGTACCGAGTGGTTCGACATCAAGCTGCCCTGGGCGCCGCGCGATGCGATAGAGATCTCGGTCGTAGCGAAATAACGAAACAGCGCAACAACAAAACCAGGAGACCAACCGATGAAAACCGCCCGCTACCTGTTACCGCTGCTCATGCTGGCCATTCTGGCTAGCCCGGCACTCGCCGCCGATCCGGCAAACCAGGCGACTCGCCAGCAATTGACCAAGACGATGAACGACGGCAACTTCAAGGACGCCTATGACGGCTTCCGCAAGTTGGCGCTCGACCCGGCCGACGATCCGCTCCAGGTGGGAGGCGACTTGCAGAACGCCACCAACTGCCTCCAGCGGCTGAATCGAGTGAACGAGATCGACGCGTTTCGCGAGGCGGTCATTGAGGTCCATAAGAACAACTGGCGGCTGCTCCAGAAAGCGGCCCAAAACTACATGCAGGTGCAGCACCACGGGTTCATCGTCTCCGGCGAGTTCTGGCGGGGACAACATCGGGGCGGCGGCCAGGCTTCCAACGCCATGGCCCGCGACCGGGTCCGCGCGCTGCAACTCATGCAGCAGGCCATCCCCTTGGCTCGCGAGGACGACAACCACGGCGACGTGGCCAATTTTCTATTGGCTCTGAGCCAGATGATGTTGAACAACCGCGGCTACCACGAAGCCTGGCGGCTGCAATATCTGAGCGATTTGAGTGTGCTGCCCGACTACGAACCGGGTTACGGTCACTATCGCGGTCGGGGCGGCGCGCGGGGAGCTCCGGTCGACGAAGAAGGCAAGCCGGTCTTCCATTACACGCCCAAGAGTTGGCAAGCGGCCGAGACCGACGGCCAGCGATGGCGCTGGTGTCTGGAACAGGCGATGGAGTTCGACGCTAACCGGGCCGACGATATCCGCATGCAGTTTGCCGAGTTCATGTGTCAGCAGTTCGGCGTACAGACAATGGCCCAGTTCGGCTGGCGCTTCGGCCGCATGGAGCAAGACGATACGCAAGAAGACGAGAGTGGCACCTATGCCCTGCATACGCTGGAGGAAAACGAAACGATCGCCCGACTGGCCACGGGAGTGAAGCGGATCGAATTGCCCGACGAGTTCAACTTCATCCGCGTCTGGCAGCAAGTGGCGAAGAGTTCGTCGGTCGGCTCCAAGACCTCGGCCATGGAGCGCCTGGCCTCGGTATTCGAGAATCGTCGCCAGTACCCCAAGGCGGCCGGCCACTGGAAAGCCCGCCTGGCGGTCACCGATTCGCAGCACGCCAAGGACCGGTTGTCGCAGATCGTCGACAACTGGGGCCAGTTCGAGCCGATCATGACCCAGCCGGCCGGTAAGGGAGCGACCGTCGAGTATCGCTTCCGCAACGGCAAGGCGGTCGAGTTCACGGCCCACGAGATCAACGTGCAAAAGTTGCTGGCCGACGTCAAGACCTATCTGAAAGGACAACCCAAGCAGGTCGATCACCAGCGGCTCAACATCGGCAACATCGGATACCTTCTGGTGCAGGCCAACCAGAGTAAGTATCTGGGCGAGAAAGTGGATTCCTGGAAGCTCGACCTGGAGCCGCGCGACAACCATTTCGATCGTCGCGTTACCGTCGAAACTCGGCTGAAGAAGGCAGGCGCCTATCTGCTGGTCGGTAAGATGGCCGGCGGCAATACGAGCAATATCGTCGTCTGGCTCAGCGACACGGCGATCGTGAAGAAGCACCTGCCCAATCAGGCGTATTACTACGTGGCCGACGCGATCAGCGGCGCGCCGCTGGCCAAGGCCAACCTTGAGTTCTTCGGTTGGCGGTTCCTCTATCACAACGAGCGCAACAAACCCCGCCGCGTCGAGGTGCTGACGAAAAACTTCGCCGAATTCACCGACGCCGACGGCCAGGTGATCCTCGGCCCCAACGAACAGCCCCGCGAATATCAGTGGCTGATCACGGCCACGACCGACACCGGCCGCTTCGCCTATCTCGGGTTTACCGGCGTTTGGTATCAGCAGCGCCACGACGCCGAGTACAACGCCACGAAGGTCTACGTCATCACCGATCGCCCGGTCTACCGGCCCGAGCAGAAGGTGAACTACAAGTTCTGGGTGCGCCACGCCAAGTACGATCGCGAGGACACGTCGGACTTCGCCGGCAAGTCGTTCACCGTCGAGATTCGCAATCCCAAGGGCGACGAGGTGCTGAAAAAGACCCTCAAGGCCGACGACTGGGGCGGCCTGGAGGACAACATCGAACTGGCCGCCGACGCCATGCTGGGCGTGTATCGTCTGCAACTGAAGGACGGCAACCGGCACATCGGCGGCGGGAGTTTCCGCGTCGAGGAATACAAGAAGCCGGAGTTCGAGGTAACCGTCGACGCACCGACCGAGCCGGTCATGTTGGGCGAGAAGATCACGGCCACGATCAACGCGAAGTATTACTTCGGCTCACCGGTCACCCACGCCAAGGTGAAGTACAAGGTGACCCGAACCAACCATACCGAGCGCTGGTATCCGTGGGGTCCGTGGGATTGGTTCTACGGGCCGGGCTACTGGTGGTTTGCTTACGACTACACTTGGTACCCGGGCTGGAAACACTGGGGTTGCTCTCGCCCGATTCCCTTCTGGTGGCCGCAACGTCACACCCCCCCGGAGATCGTCGCCGAGCAGGAGGTCGAAATCGGCGAAGACGGCACGGTGAAAGTCGAGATCGACACGGCCGTGGCCAAGGCGATCCATCCCGACCTGGACCACAAGTACTCGATCACCGCCGAGGTGGTCGACCAATCGCGGCGTACGATCGTCGGGTCGGGTAACGTGCTGGTGGCGCGCAAGCCGTTTAAGGTGACCGCCTGGCTCGATCGGGGCTATTACCGCGCCGGCGACGTGATCCGCGCCCAATTCTCCGCCCGAACGCTCGACGGCAAACCGGTCGAGGGGGCCGGCGTCGTGAGCCTGTATCAGATTACGTACGAAGACGGCGAGC
This sequence comes from uncultured Planctomycetaceae bacterium, assembly GCA_964444795.1. Taxonomy (GTDB): domain Bacteria; phylum Planctomycetota; class Planctomycetia; order Pirellulales; family Thermoguttaceae; genus JABMRP01. The sequence continues at coordinate 34,738 of CAYUIQ010000009.1, read as the reverse complement.
CCGTCGAAAAGCGCGTCGGCCGATGGCCGCTGGCGACCAACGCCGAGGGCGTGTCGCATCGGCTGCTCAAAGCGGCCCGAGCGGGTCAATTCCGGCTCTCCTACCAGGTGACCGACTCGAAAGAGCACGAGATCGAAGGCGCCTACATCTTCACCATTCGCGGAACCGCCTTCACCGGCGCCAACTTCCGCTACAACCACGTCGAGCTGATTCCCGACAAGCGAGAATACGCGCCCGGCGAGTCGGTCAAGCTGCAAGTCAACACGAACAAGAAGAACGGCACGGTGCTGCTGTTCGTGCGGCCGACCAATGGCGTTTATCTCAAGCCGGAGGTGATCCGTCTGGACGGCAAGAGCACGGTGTTCGAGATCCCCGTTACGAAGAAAGACATGCCCAACTTCTTCGTCGAAGCGGTCACCGTGGCCGACGGCCGCATGCACGCCGAGACGAAAGAGATCGTCGTTCCGCCGGAAAAACGCGTGTTGCAGGTGGCCATCGAGCCATCGTCCGATGCGTACAAGCCGGGCGAGAAGGCCAAGGTGAAAGTCCGCCTGACCGACTTCTTCGGCGAACCGTTCGTCGGCTCCACGGTGATGGCCATCTACGACAAGTCGGTCGAGTATATCTCCGGCGGGTCCAACGTGGGCGATATCAAGGAGTTCTTCTGGAAATGGCGCCGTCACCATAACCCGCGAACCGAAAGCAGCCTGACGCGTTACTTCAACAACGTCATCAAACGCGGCACGAAGGGGATGGGCTTCCTGGGCGTGTTCGGAGCCACGGTCGCCGACGACCTGGATGCCATCGGCGGTGACAAGAACGGTGTGGTGGCGCTAGGCCGAGGAGGTGGCGGCCAAGCCGGGTTTGGCGGCATGCCACAAAGTGCCCGAATGATGAAGTCGTCCGCTCCGATGGCCCCCGGCATGGCCATGGCCGAGTCGGCGGAAGGCGCGCCGATGGCCGACATGGCCGCCGCGGCCGCGCCCGCTCCCAACGGAGGTGGTGCCGCTGGTGGTGCGGCGATGGTCGAACCGACCGTGCGCAGCAAGTTCGCCGATACGGCGCTCTGGGCCGGTGCGCTGACGACCGACTCCAAAGGTATCGCCGAGGTGGAACTGGAAATGCCCGAGAACCTCACCACCTGGCGGATCAAGGTCTGGGGGATGGGCCACGGCACCAAGGTCGGCGAAGGCCAGACCGACGTGGTCACCCGAAAGGACCTGATTATCCGCCTGCAAGCGCCCCGGTTCTTCGTGCAGAAGGACGAGGTGGTGCTCTCGGCCAACGTGCATAACTATCTCGACAGCGAGAAGAACGTGCGCGTCGCGCTGGAACTCGAAGGCGATACGCTGGAAGCCCTCGGCGAGCCGATCCAAACGGCCAAGATCGAACCCAACGGCGAAGCGAGGATCGACTGGCGCGTGAAAGTGACCGACGAAGGCGAAGCGGTTGTGCGCATGAAGGCGCTGACCGACGAAGAGTCGGACGCCATGGAGATGACCTTCACCTGTTACATCCACGGGATGTTGAAGATGGATTCTTTCAGTGGCGCGCTGCGTCCGGATGAAACCGCCGGCAAGTTCACCGTTACCGTGCCGTCCGAGCGGCGGCCGAAGCAATCGCGGCTCGAGGTGCGCTACTCGCCCACCCTGGCCGGAGCGATGGTCGACGCGCTGCCCTATCTGGTCGATTACCCTTATGGATGCACCGAGCAGACGCTCAACCGGTTCCTGCCCACGGTCGTGACGCAGAAGATTCTCTTGGACATGAAGCTCGATCTGGAGGACATCCAGAAGAAGCGAACCAACCTCAACGCCCAGGAGATCGGCGAGGACACCGAGCGGGCCAAACAGTGGAAGCGTTACAAGCGCAACCCGGTCTTCGACCAGGACGAAGTGCGTAAGATGGTCAAGGAGGGCGTCAAGCGGCTGACCGACATGCAACTTTCCGACGGCGGCTGGGGGTGGTTCTCGGGTTGGGGGGAACATTCCACTCCGCACACCACCGCCTACGTCGTTCACGGATTGCAGACGGCCCAAGCCAACGACGTGGCCCTGGTGCCCGGCATGTTGGCCAAGGGCGTCGCCTGGCTGAAGCGTTACCAGGACAAGCAGGTCCAATTGCTGAAAAACGCCGAAAAGGACCCCAAGGTGAAGCCCTGGAAGTCGCACGCCGACAACCTCGACGCTTTCGTCTACATGGTGCTGGCCGACGCCGACGTGGCCAACGCCGACATGATGGAGTATCTCTACCGCGACCGGACCAAGCTGGCCGTCTACGGCATGGCCATGTACGGCATCGCTCTGGAGAAACAGCAGCAGAAAGAGAAGCTGGCGATGATCATGCGGAACATCGGCCAGTATGTCGTCGAAGACGATGAGAACCAGAGCGCCTGGCTCAATCTGCCCGGCGGATACTGGTGGCATTGGTACGGCAGCGAGTACGAGGCCCATGCCTATTACCTGAAGTTGCTCTGCCGCACCGACCCCAAGGGCGAGCTGGCCCCGCGGCTGGTCAAGTATCTGTTGAACAACCGCAAGCACGCCACCTACTGGAACTCGACCCGCGACACGTCGCTGTGCGTCGAGGCGATGGCCGACTTCATTCGCGCCAGCGGCGAGGACAAGCCGGAGATGACGGTGACCGTGTTTGTCGACGGCCAGCAGAAGAAGGCCGTCGAGATCACGCCGCAGAACCTCTTCAGCTTCGACAACAAGCTGGTCATGGTCGGCAAGGAGATGACCGACGGCGAGCATGTGATCGAACTGAAGAAGCAGGGCACCGGTCCGCTCTACTACAACGGCTACATGACCAACTTCACCCTGGAGGACTTCATCACCAAGGCCGGTCTGGAGGTCAAGGTCGAGCGGAAGTACTACCGGCTCAACAAGGTCGACAAGACGATCAAAGCCGCCGGCTCGCGTGGGCAGGTGGTCGATCAGAAGGTCGAGAAGTACGAGCGTGAGGAGTTGGCCAACGACGCCGAGCTAACCAGTGGCGATCTGGTCGAGATCGAACTGACCATCGAGAGCAAGAACGACTACGAGTACTTGGTCTTCGAGGATATGAAGCCGGCCGGTTTCGAGCCGGTCGATCTGCGCAGCGGCTACAACGGCAACGCCCTGCGAGCTTACATGGAGTTCCGCGACAACCGGGTGGTCTTCTTCGTCAACCGCCTGGCCCGCGGCAAGCACAGCGTCTCGTACCGCATGCGAGCGGAGATTCCCGGCCGTTTCAGCGCCCTGCCGACCCGCGGCTGGGCGATGTACGCTCCGGAACTCAAAGCCAACAGCGATGAGATCAAGCTGAAGGTGAAGGACTAGCGGGCCACTGCGTGTGACCATCAACGACGCCCAGGGGCTGCAAGCCCCGGGTCAGCGATGGTCGTTTGCCGTGTCGGGTGCCTGGGGTCGAGTCGCGAGGAACGAGCGACGAGCCCCCAGATCGCAACATACTGGGGGCTCGCTGCGCTCGACCCCAGGCACCCATGTGACGTCCTCAACGGGCCCACGGGACAGGAGGCACCGTCATGAACGCCGGGCGTCTTTCGATTCGTGTTGCCACGTTGCTCGGTATGCTGATCGCGGCATCGCCAGTCCCCGCCGAGCCGCCGGAACCACCCATGCCGTCGGGTCTATTCCAGCCGGATGAGTCGCTTCACGACGCGATGTTTGTCATTGTCGCCAATCCGCGTAGGGCGTTGGCCGACTGCTTGCGAGTCCCCTGGGAGATCGAACGGGAGACCTTCACCGACTCCGGCGGTTGCGCGCTGCTGCTGCGCGACGGCTCTCGACAGGGTCCCGAACATGCCATCGTGTATATCCTGCCGTCCGGCAGCACGGAAAAGCTGGGCCAGATCCAGTGGCAGGGCAAGTCATTTCAGCCGATTCTCAAAGCTGCCAACGGTTATGTGTATCTTTGGGCCGATGCCGGCAAGTGGACGAGGATTCAGGCGGATATCACCCGCGCGCTCCTCGGCCGACCACTTGACGTACAGCCGTTCACGGCCGCATTCCAACCGCTCGACGTACACCCGTTCACGGCCGTATTCCATCTGCCCGACGGAACGCGGCACCTGGCAAGGCTTCGGCCGAACAACTGGCTGCAACTGTACCGCTTCGGCATGAAGCAAGAAGACCTCGAAGACGCGTGCGAGAAGGCCCTCGAGGGAAAATCGCCCGACAATCTAGCCGGCGCGTTGATCGATACGGGCTCCCACCCCGACGTGCCGCTGGCGACGATGGCCGATATCCTGGCGACAGCCCCGGACCAGCAATCGCTTCGTTTGCGGCTTCTCGATCGGGCCGTGCGCCAGCGGATCGATAGCCTCAGCCTGGTCATCCGTTTCGGCCATGGGCTCGGCGACTGTCGGGCCGAAGACCCGCCGATGAGGTGCCTGACGCTGGAAGTCCGTCCGAACCGCCATGACGTCGAACCCCTCTGGCCGAAACTCGCGATCAGCCGCCAGACGGCCGAGAAACTGCTCGACCAGTTGGTCCGTCAGGAGTTCTTCACGGAAGCCGTCGGCTGGTACGACGACTACGACCAACCGCCGCGCGGACGATGTTACTGGCTGCGACTGGCGGTGTACGACACCCAGCGCAGTTACGTCCTAGAACACAGCCTCGGCTTGGACCTGGCAACGATCGAGTGGCTGCGCGGACTGGCCGGCGTGCTTGATGGGGAGGAGGCCAAGGCGATCGCGGTGTTGCTTGAGCGCCTGGAACCTTACGCCGAAGCGTGGCGGAAGGCGGCCGCCGATCCGGAATTCGTCAAGGCGGAAGCGGAGGCGCTCCAGCGCGACGTGGCCCAGTATATCGAGGACGTTCATGCCCGCAAGAAGCCGGCTCATTATCTCGCGGGCAACCCACTTCGTAAGCAATTGCTTCCGCTCTTGATTCCCCACCTGCTTGTGTCCTCCAACCCCGACCTACGGCACGAGGGCCTGCTTCTTGTCCGCTCTCATCCCGGCAACCCGGAGTTGATACCCCCGGTGCTCGAACTGCTGGAGCGTATGCTGGCGGATCCGATCCACCAGCAGTCATTGACCCGCCGGCTGGTGTACGAGATTCTGGCCCAGCAGCGCGACCTTCGCAGCGTACCCGTTTTGATCAAGGCGCTGGGCGACCCGGGCCAAGATCACTATATGTGGGCCGGTCCCGACGGGCACGCGGAACAGAGCCAGCGCATCAATTGGACCGAGGCCCACCACGCCCTGCAAGAGATCACCTGGGCCGATCCGATCGACCGCAACGGGGAACAGAAGATCAGCCAAACCGCGTGGCGCCGATGGTGGCAAGAGAACGGGCCGCGACTGACCGCCAGCGAAACGCCGCCGTGGCGTCAAGGCAACCGCACGGAATTCCAGTGGCGCATGGCCCAACTCGATACGTCGCTGCCGGAAGTTCAGATACGCGGCGCGAAGGGGCTCGGCCGGCTGGGGGATCCGCGGGCCGTCGGACCGTTGCTTGAGGCACTTGGCGATTCGGAATATGGTGTGGGCAGCGCAGTCCGAGAAGCGCTGGTCCGGTTCGGCCCGCTGGCCGTCGGCCCGGCCATCCATGAGCTACAGCAACGCGACTCTCGCGTACTGGTCGCGGAGGTGCTCGGCCAGAGCGACGATCCACGCGTCCTCAAGCCGCTTCTGTATGCCCTGCGAAGAGACGACAACGAGGAGGTGCGCTCCCGGGCCGCCCTCGGATTGGGCCATCTCGGCGACCGGGCCGCCGTTGAACCGTTGATCGCCGCGCTGGACGATAGCGCGCCAGGCGTATCGAGCAGCGCGGCCCAAGCGCTGGGAAAACTCGGCGACCCCGCGGCCGTCGAACCGCTCATCGAGCGACTTGCCGACGAGTACGCCGTGAATCGATTATACGCGGCCGAGGCGCTGGGAAAGCTGGGAGATCCCCGCGCCGTCGAGCCGCTGCGTGCATCGCTCGACGACGAGAATGAGCACGTCCGCATCGCCGCCGAAACGGCACTGGGACAAATCAAATCGCGGAACGGCAATCAAGAAGAACCACGCCCAGGGGTCGCACCCCCTGGGTCGGATACGGTGGAACCTTGACAACTGACAAGGACCCGGGGGATGCAACCCCCGGGCTTGGTGATGCCATGAAAAAGCGATGTGCTGTCGGATGCATCGTCCTGCTCGTTCTGACGTCGGTGAAAACGGTGCATTCCAGTGGACCGGCAACACCCGATGACGTCCGCGCGACCGCTGCCCTGTTGCCGGACATTGAGGCCTTCGAGCCGCGTTGTGGTGTGGGGGCGCATATTCCTTTCGTGCCGTACACCGAGGCGGTCGAGCAGTTGCGGGAGAAGCCCGGCGCCGCCGCCATGGCCAAGACGCTGTTGCACGACGCCGACGGGGCGGTCCGGTATCTTTGTATTCACCTGCTGACGCCCGAGGACGCCTCGCCGGAGCAGGCTGGCGTGCTACTGGAGTTCCTTGCCGATCCCGACCGCCGCGTGCTGCATCTCGTCTACGGGCAGATCCGGGATCTGACACCGCCCGGCGGGGAAGCGGCGATCCTCAAGCGATTGCGGTCGCTCGCCGAGGGCCAGCCTTGCCCGCCGCGGGCACCACAGGCCATCGCCGCGTACCGGTCGCCCGAAGCTGCCCAGGCGCTGGCCGAGTGTCTCGAACTGCCCGTCTTCACCCACGGAAAACTCTACGTGTTTCATGCCATGGGCTACTCGCGGCGGCCGGAGTTGGCGCCGCTTGTGATCCCCTACCTCGACGACGTGCAATACACAGCCGACGTGTTGTTCATCTTGCGTCAATTAGGCAACCCGACCGCCGTGCCGAAGATCCGCGCGTTCGTCGAGCGGATGACCGACGACACGCTCGAATCCCCCCCCGCGATGGTCCGTCACGAGTGGACTAACCAAGCCGTCCACACGCTCTGGGTTCTCCATCGCCAGGCCGAGACGTTTGATTTCATCGCCGGGACGCTCGAAGAACTGAACCAAATACGGAATCCGCTGAGCCACCGGAGTGCTTTGCGCGATTTCTTCTATCCCGACGAACTGCCGCCGTACGTTCTCGAAGCCTATTCGGGCGAGTACGGAATGCGGAAAAGACTGGCCGAATACTACCTGATCGATACCTTTGGCACGGCACCGTACGGCAAGTTACCGCTAGAGCGTTGGCAAGAGCGTTACCGGCGCGTCGGCCCGCGAGTTCTGCCGCTGCTGTTGGATTGCTGCGACGATCCGGAGGTGGGCATCCACCGCGGCGCGCTCGTTGCGCTGCAATGGCGCGTCGGTCATACGTCGGAGGAAGAGCAGCGGACGGTCCGCGCCAAGCTGGAGCAATTGGCCGCCGACGGCAAATCGCTGGTACCACCCTTGGCTGCGTGCCTCTATCGCTACCCGGGCGATAACACGCTGGAAATCCTCAAGCAGCTTTCCCAGTGCCCGGATGACGCCACGGGGATGCAGGCAACGGCGTGTCTGGTGCAAATGGACAAGGCGGCCGGTCTCGGGCGGTATCGGGATTTCCTTAAGTCCCAGACCCCCTGGGTGGCGCAAACGGCCGCTTCGGCGTTGCTCAGTTGCGGCGACGACTCCGGCGTACCCGTCCTGCTGAAGATCGCCCGGGAGCAGGAAAACGTGGCCTACGCAATCAACATCGGCCGCATGTTGGCCGACTTCTTGGGAGAGGATCCTCCAGAAGCCAAGATTCGCGCCGATCGGGTCAAAGAACTCGACCGGCTTGAGGCGTTGTGGCAGCAGCGACATGCGCCCTTTTCCGACGAGTGAGGTCCGCCATCTGGTGGCACGAGCGCTAGATGCTGGCCCTGTGATCTCCATTTCGCACTTCACTCAGCGACGCCACTTTGCCTTGCACCCCAGCCTTCGCATTTGGCGCATCCTGCAGATAACTCCCCCGCCGGAACTATGTTAATGTCCACAAAGTCGCGTGCCGAAAAGTAAATGGTGCGGTGGTGATAATTGGGGTGTTCTTGGCAAGGAAACACGGCTGGGTCTTTACGACCGATCCCATCGAGTTGGGCCGGCCACCCCCTGCCTTGTTGCCGGTTCTCGCGGCCGGGCCGAATTTGACATACCCGGTATCGAAACCTAGATTTTTCCAGGCTTGACCCGACCGCTGCCACCCAACGGACATGGGCGGCAACACGACCAACCAGGTGAAGCCGGTGCGGAGGGCGACGGAGCGCACGGCCGTACAACGTGTACCAACCGTCCAATCCCACCTGCCTCGGAGAAGAAGTCGATGATCCGCAAAGCTGCCCTAACCTTGGTGTTCGCCCTGTTGGCCGTTTCGCCCGCGGTGGGCAAGGAATGGGCTCGGAAGATGTTCGAGAGCACCGAACACGACTTCGGCGCGGTCGCCCGGGGAGCGAAGGCCCAGTTCGAGTTCGTCATTACGAATCCTTACGTCGAGGACGTCCATATCGCCTCGGTCCGGTCGAGTTGCGGCTGCACGCTCGTGAGCGTGGAGGAACCCACGATCAAGACGTTCAAGAAGTCGGCCGTGCTGGCGCGGATCAATTCGAACAAATTCCTGGGACAGCGTGGAGCGACGGTCACGGTCACGTTCGACAAGCCGTATTATGCCGAAGTGCAGCTCCAGGTGAAGACCTACATTCGTAGCGACGTCGTGTTCTACCCCGATAGCGTGCAGTTCGGCACGCTCGAACAGGGGGACTCGGCCGACCGGAAGATCAGCGTTACGTATGCCGGGCGCGGCGACTGGCAGATCCTGGACGTCACCAGCGCCAACCCTTATCTGTCGGCCGAGGTCGTCGAGACCCACCGTTCCCGCGGCCGGGTTGGCTACGAACTGATCGCGCGGCTCGACCCCGACGCGCCGGCCGGATATCTCCAGGATCATCTCGTCCTGCTAACCAACGACCGCCGCCTGACCCAAGTACCGATCACGGTCGAAGGCCGGTTGGAGGCCGGGATTACGGTCAGCCCGTCGTCGCTGTTCATGGGCGTGGTGGAGCCGGGACGCGAGGTGACCCGGCAACTGGTCGTCCAGAGCAGCAGGCCATTTCGGATCCTCTCCGTGGAAACCGACGCCGACTGCTTCGAGATCGACGCGCCGCTGGCGGGTGAGGCGAAGAAGTTGCATGTCATTCCGGTGACGTTCATGGCCGGTGTCGAGCCGGGCAGAGTGAGCCACCAGTTGCGGATCGAGACCGACCAGGGTGAAACTGCCTCGCCGGAGTTCTCCGCCTACGCGGTCGTGGCCAATCCGTAGACCGGCGTCATCCGTCGTCGCGCGAATCGCAACCGCTCGACGCGGCCCCCCGCTTCGGGCACCCCTGACAGGTGCCGCAGCCGGTCTCGCTCCACCGGCGCCACAGGCGCCGGGCCACCATCGCGATCGCGCCCAACACCAGAACCGAAACGATAATGTTCTGCCCGTCGACGGTCATTGGAATCTCGCTCTTGGGAAACGCACGGAGGTCTACAGCCCGGAGATCCACGTACCCAGTTGGTACGTGGTCAGGGCTCCCAAATAGGCCAACGCGGTCATGTAACTAAACGTAAACAAGGGCCACCGCCAGCTATTGGTCTCGCGGCGGATGACCACCAACGTGGCGGCACACTGGGCGCACAGGGCGAAAAAGACCAACAGCGAAAGCGCCACGGGGGTTGTAAACAATGGCCGATCGGTTCCTTCTCGGGTAGCGGCGCGCAGTCGAGCACGCATCAGCTTGGCGTCTTCCTCGGCTTCGGAATCGAAATCCTCGCCCAGATTGAAGATCACGCCGGTCGTGGCCACCACAACCTCGCGGGCCGGAAAGGAAGCCAGCACGGCGCAACCGATCCGCCAGTCCCAACCCAAGGGCCTGACGACCGGCTCGATCCATTGTCCCATCTTGCCCAACACACTCCGCCGCTGATACTCCCCGGCCATCTCGTTCTCGATCCGCGCCATTTTCGCTTCCAGTTCGGCTCCCGCGGGGTCGCCGGGCGAAAGGCCTTCGAGCTGCGCTTCGACCGCTTCCTGTTGCCGGCGGAACGGAGGTTCGACCGTTTCGCTGTCGTGGGGGTAGTAGAGGGCCGCCCAAACCACAATCGAAATCGCCAGAATCATCGTCCCCGCGCAACGGAGAAAGACCCAGCCGCGCTGCAACACGCGAAAGCAGACGGTCCGAACCGAGGGCCACTTGTAGCTGGGCAATTCCATCAGAAACGGCGTCGGTTCGGACCGGAGAATGGTCTTCTTCAGCACCAGCGCCGCGACCACCGCCGTGACGATCCCCAATACGTACAGCGAGGTCAGTACCAGCCCCTGCAAACTCAGCAGCCCGAATGCGAAGGCGTGGTTCGGAACGATAAACGCGGCGATGAGCATGGAATAGACCGGCAACCGAGCCGAGCACGTCATCAGCGGGGCGACCAGGATCGTGGTCAGCCGGTCTCGCTCGTTCTCGATCACCCGCGCGGCCATAATGCCGGGAATCGCACAGGCAAACGACGAGAGCATGGGAATGAACGACTTGCCGCTGAGCCCCACGCGAACCATCACCCGGTCCATGAGAAAGGCCGCCCGGGCCATGTACCCGCAGTCCTCCAAAACGGCGATGAACAGAAACAGGATGAGAATCTGCGGCAGGAAGACCAACACGCCGCCCACCCCGGCGATGACGCCGTCGACCAGCAGGCTGCGCAGGGGCCCCGGTTGCATCCCCGACTCGACCCACCCTCCGGCCGTACCCAGGCCGTCCTCGATCAGGCCCATCAGCGGCTCGGCCCACGAGAAAACGGCCTGAAACAAGACGATCATCACCAGGGCAAACAGGAGCATCCCCCAGAACCGATGGGTCAACACCCGATCGATCCGATCGGAGGCCGTGCGCCGATACTCGCGCGGTTGCGTGACCACGCCTTCGAGGATCTGTTCCGCCCAGTCGTATCGCGAGGCGGTTTCCACGCCCGGGATTTCCAGCCCCGCTTCCCGCAGCCGGGCTCGTGATTGGGCCAACCGCTGGACCGATTCCCGGTCGTCTTCGCCGAGCAACACGCCCTGCAAATATCCGTTGACGTCCAGGAGCAGCCGTTCGACCAAATAGCGAGGCAGCGGGCGATTCTCGCTCTCGGAAACCGGGCGATCGGCCAGTTCGGCTTCCATTTGGGTCACTTCCCGCTGAAACGCCTCGGGAAAGGGGCTTTCCGGCGTACGAGCCGCCCGCCCCACGACCGACGCCAAGGCGGTCCGGAGCTGGTCGATTCCGATACGCCGATGGGCCTGCAACGGCACCACGGGCACACCCAAGCGTTGCTCCAATCGTTCGGCATCCAGCGTGATGCCATGATCTTGGGCCACGTCGAGCATGTTCAGAGCCACCACGGTCGGCAGCCCCAGTTCGAGAATCTGGCTCACCAGGTAGAGATGCCGCTGGAGATTGCTGGCATCGACCACGCAGACCACGGCATCGATCGTCGCAGCAGCACTGTCACGCGGAATAAGCAGGTCGACGGCGACCATTTCGTCGCGCGATCGGGGCGCCAGGCTGTAGAGCCCCGGCAGATCGACCAGTTCGAAGCGGCTGCCCTCCAGTGGATACTCGCCGGTCTTCTTCTCGACCGTCACGCCCGGGTAGTTGCCCACCCGCTGGTGAATGCCCACCAGCGCGCCGAACAGAGTCGACTTGCCCGTATTGGGGTTGCCGATCAGGGCAATGTTCCAGATGGCTTGTTCAGACGCAGGGGGCATGAGCTTCTGGGAGCGGAGAGTTGTTCGGGCCACATCTCGCTCCAGCGAGATGGCTACTGCACGCGCCCCCCTAGCTGGCCGCGGCGGGTCGAACCAACACGCGAAGCAGGTCGTCGGCCCGGAGACAGAACTTGCTGCCGGCCAGACGGACGATACACGGGTTGCCCGGCCGGAACATCTGCACTTTCGTTCCCCCGCGGATTCCGAATTCTTCCAGCCGGTGGACGTGATCAGCGCGGCCAACGATTTTCCCCACCCGGGCCGACTGGCCGGCTAGCAGACGGTTCAGCGAGACAAGTTCTTGTACCACGGACACTCCCAACGGCGTGCAGCTTCAAGCGGACATCATCCGGCGAACGAATTGAGACGGAAATTGAGAATCAGTCTCACAATCGACGATCTTAGCTGTTTCCCTCCGGTAAATCAAGGGTTTCGTTGAAGAAAAGGGATGTGTTTTCTTAGGGGATGCTCGTAACGTATTTATAGAAAACGAGTTGCAGCAATTCTTCCATGCCAAAGAAAGAGGCTGTCGACTGAGGAAGTCTCCGGACACAATCACTGCATTGTCATTCCCCCCATTTTGATGTCTTTCACATGAGACCACAAGGCCGCAACGTATCACGTCGCCCCAGTGACAATCCCGCCCCCCGCCTCACTTTGGGCGGAGGCTCAGTCCTTGAAGAACTCCCCCGTCGGATCGCCGCCGTCGCGGGTGATAAGGAACATGTAGAGCGCCGGGTCGATGTCGGTGCTGATCGAATGCACTTTGGCGTCGACGAATAGGTGGTTGACCATGCCCGGGTGAGGGCTACCGGGGCCAAAGGTCCCCTGGTTCTTACCCGGCAGATAGGGACCGTCGTCCGGATCCTCGTAGTCCCAGTCGAGGTAGGTCCTCGGCGCGTCCAGGCAGTTTTCATCGCCATACTTCCCGTCGAAACCGGTGGGAGCGTAATAGCTCACCGGCCTTCCAGAAGCGAATGTGGGCAGCGCGAACGTCACGCTCGGCGGCAGCCCCACCAGCGTCGCTTCGCTGCCCACGGCCCAACGGGCGGCCACCGGTTCGGTGGTTTCGGTGATGAAGATCGTCCGGCTCGTGCCGTCGCGTTTGAAGTCTTCCGGCTTGTGGGCCGAGGCCGGGTACATGGCGCCATCGGGGTGTTTACCCTTTTTCCCAGCGAGGTACTTCGGCACTTCCGGCCCGGCCGTGGCCACCGACAGGCTTTCCCAGTGCGTAGCACCCATTGCCTTGTAGTTGGTGATGGCGCCGGCTTTCGCCTTCGGATCGGCATATCGCGGGCCGTCGTAACTGGGACAGATCAACTCGCCAATCGACGTGTTCAACACCTCGCGGACCGCCGCGTTGGACGTATCGCCCGGCTTGTCGGCGTGGATGTCGGCCAGTTCGTAGACCGCCTTGTTTTCCGTCTCCGGCAGGATGAGCGTGGTCCAACTCCAGCCGTCCACGGCCGTGATCCGGCCATCGGCGTCGCGCGTGACCATGCTGGCCGGAGGAAACGCCCCGTGCCGATGTGCGTAGTTGTGCAGGGCCGTGCCGAGTTGCTTCATATTGTTGGCACACGCCGGTCGGCGGGCATCCGAACGCGTATGCAGGAGGGCCGGCAACAGCAAGGCGAGCAGGGGGCCAATGATAAGAACGAGGCCGAGCAGTTCGACCCAGTTAAAGACGCGGCGCCTCGGTTCGGAATCGTGCATGACAGGACTCCTGCGAGAAAAAAGTAGCGTGACTCCTTCTTGTGTTCGATGCCGCGATTGAGTGGCCGGGGTTGCAGATATTGGAGGAACAGGTGCTAGGCCCCAGAATGTCCCGAACCCGTCTCACTTTCCTCTGGCTCCAGTTTTCCATCATATGCCAGCACGGCGCGCTTTATCTCGCCTGCAAAGTTGAACAGTTCTGCAACTTCGGCAATCGGGGTCCTGGTTTCTTTCTTCCCATCAAAGGTCCCAACTAGCTTTTTCGCTGAGTTATTGAAGTGTAGTCGGCAAATCGGCTTTCTGTTTGTATCGTCAAGAAGAACGCCACAATAGTTAATGGTATCTCGCATAAACACGCGTCTGGAATCGGCAATCTCTGATACGATTGCCTTCACGATGTAGTACCCCTCCATCTCTTCCTCGGTGGTGACAATCTTGCTTTCGACTGGTTCCGTCTCTTCCTCCCCCTCTTGTTTACCCTCAATGTCTTCCTTAGGACCTTCCAGCGCAGACTTCAATCGCTCGTTTACTCTTTCGCTAACAAACTCGTGGAGAGCCTGCTTTGTGATCGCGGTAAACTGTTCTCGAACGGATTGAGTCATCATTCCCGAATACACCCGACGAGCGAATAACTTGACGAGTTTCTCGGAGGGATTTACCCACTCTTCCGTCAATACTCGCTTGATACCCTTTGTGTACTTCAAGTCACTAGCTGTTGAGAGAATGTTTTCCAGGTCGAAACCCTCAGCCGTGAATTTCTTGAGTTCCTCCACCACCTTTTCATCAAAACCAAGCAGATTGAACTCCAGAAACGGCTTGCTGTCCATCTTGTTCGGCTCTTCCAAGTCCGAGTAGAAGCGATAAATAATGCCGTCCGTAAGGATTCCAAAACGCGCATCAGTCACGGAGAAATAACGGTAGAGCTGCGACGTGTGTTCTTTGTCAAGGTCTGCGTTTAGGACTTTGCATTCAATCAAAATGATCGGCTTTGCATCACGCATAATGGCATAATCGACCTTTTCCCCCTTCTTTGTGCCCACGTCCGATGTGAACTCCGGCACCACTTGCGTAGGATCAAACACGTTGTATCCGAGCGTGTTTATGAATGGCAGCACTAGCGCCGTTTTCGTGGCTTCTTCCGTCTGAAGGTGTTCGATCTGCTTTGCCTTCCGTGCCGCGAGATCCCTCAATCGGTCGATGAGATCCATTTTGCTCCCCTCCGAAAAGACTCTGAGAATTATCCCTTTGGCTGTCCCTACTGTAGCCGTTAAACAAGCGAGTAGCAACAGGGTGAAAAAAGGGGATGAAAAAGGGGGCAGGCTACTCTTGGCTAAAGAAACGGGGCGGGCTGCTTTTGCTTCTTCGGCCGCCCCCTGGCTCTTAGCCCATCTTCCACAGTTGTTTTCGCGCAACGCTTGTTTTCTGGGGTCAAATCACAGACGTCTTCACTACATCCGGTTTAGACGCTCCCCTTCCGGGGGAGACAGAGACCCATCTTGCGGAGTACTGTTATTTGGGCGTGAGAAAGGTCTGCGTCCCATTTCGGCGTTGCCATGCAGAGCAAGAGAGCCAGATCGGCTCGAAGGACAAGAGAAAGTGAGGCGACCCGTTCTTGTGCCCCAATCAGCCTTGCCGCCAGCCACTCGACGCAACTGGTTTCGTGAATCACACGTTGCTGGGCAGTCCTCTGCGTCTGGTTATCTTGGAAGATCTCGGCAACGGTTCCTTCTTCGGGAAAGTCGTGATCCAGTTCTTGCACCGTGATGAGTAGGGGCTTTCGTCAATATCGAAGTAGTCGCACTGAAGTTCACTCCCGCCAAGTTTAGTCGGGAAGTGGGTACCGGGAGCCAGCGTTGGAATGCTCGCATTATCTTTCCATTCGCCCCCCTCATCTCGTTTCGCCACGACAATGTTGATCGCAGGTCCGTTGCCGACGTTACGCACAAACCACCTCGCGTTGTCGTCATCAGCGTCAGCCTTTGTGAATACGAGAACGGGCTTCATACTGATTGTGTGAGATCGAACGAACATGAAGCCGCTAGAAACTAGAGAAATGACGGAAACGATGACCGCCATTGCCGTGAGCCGTACGTTCACATCAGGCACGGGCCAAAACAGAGCAATGACAAAGACGCACACAGCAAAAAGGACAGCTTTGCCAAGTGGTCCCGTGACGAATCGTCTGCTCATTTCCATTGCAGGCTTCTCCTTTCAGCAACTCGCCGAGACTCCATGGTCGGCCAGCGCTACGAGTTTCCCACCCTACGGCCTGTTCGGGTGCGCGCCTTCGGGTCAGAGAAGAGGAACCCGTACTTCCCGCGACACGACTGTTTCGGAAACTGGAGATCGACGTTCTTCAATAATCCCGATAGCCCTTCTTCTCCGACAGCGAAGGCCCGCCGAACATCAGCAAGACGACGCCGACGCCCCAGCCCCAGGGCCAAATGTATCCCGCTAGTGCCAGAACCGTGGAGATCATCAGGAAAATACCGGAAAGAATCAGCCGCAGCTTCCAGGGCATGTTGATCAACCACTCCAACATCGGTCTTCTCCTTCGTTGCGAGGAATCGAACGGTCGTGCATCATCGCTCACGAAATCATCACGTCCTTCACCAACTCCATCGCCTCGGCGGTCCGCTCGGTGCTGATGGCCACGAGTGCCTGGTTCTGGTCGCGGCGCAGGAAACGGACGCTGCGCATGTTGATCTTGGCTTCTTTGAAACGCCGAGTGATCCGGGCCAACTCGCCGGGGCGGTCTTCGAGCTTTACGACGATGGCGTCTTCGCTCACCGCTTTGAAGGGCGTTTGCTCCAGCGCGCGGAGGGCGGCGTCGTACTTGTCGACCGTGAGAATCGCCACGGCCGAGCCGGCGATTGTTTCGACGTCGATCGTTTCCAGATTGACCCCGGCGGAGGCGATCGCCTCGGTGATCTCGGCCAAGATGCCGGGGCGGTTTTCGCTGACGATCGTGATCTGTTTCATGACGGCGGCTCCTGCCGGGGCGTGTCGGGAGTGTCGCGGGCAATATCGTCGACCAGACGATCGATCAACTCGCGGCTGACGTGCGGCATGACCATGATATGGGCGACGTCGTGGTGTGCGGCCAATTGCCACTTAACGATCAACGGCATCGACGGCCGATCGAGCACCACGGTGATCGAGTTGCGATGCCGCCAGGCATGATGGCCCACTTCCTTCAGCCGGCGGACTGCGTAGTCGGCCAACTCGAAACATGCATCGAGCCGGCGGCGAAGCCCAGCGAGCCCCACGGTGTGAAACGCGTACCACAGAAACAACGGGGTAATCGCATTGCGCGATCCGGCAATGGTCGTGTCGAGCGAATCGACGTATTCCACACGCCGGGCGATCCGGTCGACGTTCGCCTTCAGCGCCAGCGCCACACCGCAGGGCAGCGGCGAACCGATCATCTTGTGGCCGCTGATCGAGATACTGTCGATGCCCGCGGCAAAATCCCACGGCTGCGGGTCGTCGACAAAAGGCAGGATCATGCCGCTCAGCGCCGCGTCGGCGTGGATGTAATACTGGGGGACGGCCAGATCTTCGAGAATCTCGCGGATGCCGTCCAGATCGTCGACCGCGCCTTTCATCGTCGTCCCGATGTTGGCGAAAATGATCGGCGGCACGTCGCGATGGATGCGGATCGTCTCGCGCAGGTCCTCCAAGTCGATCCGCCCGTCGGACCGGCTCTTAATCATGATGTTGCGCACGTGCAGACAGCGGAGGATCTTATTGACCGAGTAATGCGTGTCTTCGCTGTAGTAGACCAACCCCTCGGGAAACAGCTCCCGGGCGAGGAAGATGCCGTACATATTGCCTTCCGTGCCGCCGCCGGTCACGTAGCCCCAAAACGAATCATCCGGGGCGTGCGTAAGCCCGCGAAAGATCTCCAACACCTCGCACTCGAACTGGTGCGTATTGAGATGAAAATTGCTCGGCACGAAGGGATCGCCGACGTTGTTGATCGGATAGGCCAAGAAGCGGAACAGCGGGCTGTAGTCGAAGACCGCATTGCACGGATAGCCCACGAAGGTAGCCGCCTCGCCGGCGATCCGCTCGTGCAGTTCGTCCAGCCGGCGCTGATCCTCAGCCGAAAGGCAGTTTTCCATCGGCATTTCTCGCGAAGCTCCATGGAAAGGAGAAGAAATGTCGCCGTTTGCGCTGCCGTGTATTTTAGCCGGGTGCGAGGGCGCGGGGAAGTACCCTGGTGATCTCGTTCTTATGCCGGGGCGAAGGGTGTCTGGTGGTCGAGCGCAGCGAGCCCCCAGGTCGCGACATACTGGGGGCTCGCCGCGCTCGACCGCCAGGCACCCGAAACAAACCCAACGAGGGAGAACCGTCAGTCCCCAACATACGCCTCGTACAACTCCACCGCCCGGGCATCGTCGATATCCCGCCCGATGACTAACCGGCAACGCGCTTTTGCTTCTTGGCCGGCTTTCAGATCGCGGCCGAAGAGCGATAGGTAGAGTGAGCGGTAGCCGCCGGCTTGGGGCGTGGCCGGGTTCCAGGGGGAGGAAACGGCGAAACAATCGCCCGGCGGAGTCATCATGACGACCGTAATGCCCGACGCCGCGTCGCGCCGTAACACGAGCGGGGCGGCCAGCGGGCGTTCGATATCCCAATCGACCGGGCTGGGCGGAATCTTCCAGCGGCCGTCGGCGATCAGTTTCTTGGCCTGCTCGTCGCGCGGAAACATCACGTAACCGCCCGTGGAATCCGGCCCGCGATCGATGGGCACGAAACGCGGCCGCTGGTCGGCTTTCACGTAGACCGACGCGCGGAAGCCCTTGGTGAAGTACGACGACATGAACAGCTCGAACGCGGTCGCGTCGCGCCGCGGCGTGACGGTGATCTCCAGATCGAGCGTGTCGGCCGCCGACCAACGATACACGCCGGTCATTTCCACCGGGTTGGTCTCGCTAGCCGCCCAATGCACCTCGACGGCGCCGTCGGGGCGAACCTTCGATACCGCCGGCCAATCCCGGGCGCCGTTCCCGTAGCGCCGGCCCGCGGTGAAGACCCGATAGAAGCTGAAAACGCCCGGGGGATGCGTCAGATCGGCTTTCGACTCCGCATCGACCAGCGGGTAGATTCCCTGGTAATGTCCGTCGTACTTCAACCGGCCGCCGAGCGCGCCCGTGTCGAAATCGAAGAGCCCCGCACCGGCCGGTTCGAAGGACAGGTCGGGCTCGACGGCGGGCGAGAGCGTTGCGGTGAGTGTGATAATTGCCAGTAGCCGGATGATGTGTTTCGGCATGGTTGTTTTCCCTGAAGTCGGCAAGGGCGGACAAGGGAGCCCATCGTACAAATCTCAGATGGCATCCTGATACGCTAGGAACAGCCCGCGATAGTATTTCATCAACCGGACCGGATCGGTGCTGGCGGAGATCTCCGCGTCGCAGTAGCCGGTGTAGCCCGACTTCTTCAACAGCGCGAACAGCTTTCGGTAGGGATAGGCCTCGTTGTACAGGTCGTGCAGGTGGACGTTGGTGATTTTCGCGGCGACCATCTGGAAGTTGGCCTCGAAGCCCTCGCCGGTGACGTCCTTGGGGCTGCAATTCCAGTTGACGTAGACATGCCGACTGCCGGAGTAGTCGAGCATCTTCTTGATCCGGGGAACGTAATCGGTCCCCCGGCCGTGAACGCCGACGCGAATCTCGACGTTGTAATCGGCGGCGAAATCGCCCACCTCGCCCAGCGATTTGCCGATCTGCTTGAGCGTCCGCTCCTCGGGGATTCCCTTGTGGGTCATCAGGCTGTTGGGAAACACGCGAATGCCCAGGGCGCCGATATCGCGGGCCAGCAGCGTGTACTCTTTCGTGCCCTCGATGTTCCGACGCAACTCGGCCGGGTCGTCGGTATGGTAGGCAAACGCGCCGGCCAGACTGATGGCCTCCAGGGGCGAATCCTCGAAACGCTTTTTCACCTCGGCCCGTTGATCGGGCGAGAGCGCGACTTCCACCCCGTGGGCGTGCGTGGTGCGCAGCTCGGCGTGTTGGAACTTGGCCGCAGTGCAGTTGGCGATGATCGTCTCGATATCCCAATCGCGGGCCAGATTGTAGGTCATCAGGCCGAGTTTCAGAGGGGCCTCTTTGGCCTCGGGGATCGATTCGGCTTGTGCTTGTCTGCCGCCAGCAGCAGCGGCACCGCAACCTGCGGCCGAGGCGGCGAGAACTTTGGCAAAGCCGCGCCTGGTGAGATCTTCGCCCATGTTGATTCTCCTTTTGTATGGTTCATCCGCCTGAAGCGTAGCTGTTCCAGCCGCGAAGTACGGGTTCCTCTTCTCTGTTCGGGGATTATTGGCGAATCACGGCGGTTTCCGACGATTCTCTGCGTCCGGAAACAGAGAAGAGGAACCCGTACTTGGTTCGTAGCTCCTGAAAAGCACCGGTGCCGTGACGGCCAAGAGTACCTTGAACTTGCCATCTTACATTGGTTCGTGCCGAAATCAACTCTCTGCTATTCAGATTCCACGGAGTCGGTGTGCATTGCCCAGATTCTGTCGAGTAAGCTAGCCGAATCGAAGTCGAGTCGTCGCAGTGCCTGGAGATGTTGACCGGTGAATCCTTCGGGCAGCCATTCTACAACACCGTCAAATCCCAAGTCATGAGCGCGTCGTGAGATGTCGAGATTCATCTTCTCTTCGGGCTCGTCGGAAATGGCGTGGTGCGTGGCCTCCCACAGTCCAGTGCTTCCGAGAATCCGCTCCGCCTCCGTCTGCTCAACGACATGATCCGCCCGCAGACGTCCGACAAGGACCAGATCATTTGGCCCTTCGCTTGAGACGATCCAGAGAACATCGCCCAGCGACAGCTTGGCATACTGATCGCTGGCTGAATGCTCCAGCATTGGCGAGCCTTCGTTCTCTGCCACTGTCACCGGTTTCCAGTAACTCAGATAGTGAGCCATGCCGTGGCTCCTTTCATACCATGCTGCCCGCAACTGGCCCCCCGGCAGAGCCGGGGGCTGAAGGCATCCCTACTTCTCCGCTTTCGATCCGGCCTTCAATCGCCGGCCCACTTCGAGGATCTTGTCGATGATCGCTTCGGTCAACTCGTAATCCTCTTGCAGCGGGAACCCTTCCCAGATGACATAGCCGTCGGGCTCCAGCAAGATGATGTGGGGGATGCCGAATACGCCCAGTTCGTCTTTCATCCGGGCTTTGGTGTCGATGGCGCTGTAGAACTCGATCTCGGGCACGTTTTCGTATTTCTCGGTCAGCTTGCCGACGTCCTCCGCCGTTTCGTCGGACACGCCGATGACGACCAGTTCCTTGCCGTATTTCTTGTGGAACCCGTTGAGGATCGGGATCGAACGGCGGCACGGTCCGCACCAAGTCGACCAGAACTCGATCAGCACGTACTTGCCCTTGGTGTCGGGCTCGTCGGAGAGCCATTCTTCCACGACGAACTTCGGGGCCTCGGACCAGAGATACGATCGAGCCCAAAGGCGACGCGGCTTCTTGATCTTGGGCGTGTCGGGGCCGCCTTCGAAGGGCGAGTTTGCGCCGAATCGGGGAATCTCACCCGGCTTGCTCCCGGCCCCGCTGGGGCCCGTGGGACATGGTCCGTCGGTGGGACATTGCTCGCCGGTGGGGCATGGCTCACCCGTGGGACATGGCTCGACGGTCTTGTCATCTGCATCATCGGCCGGTTTCGTGACCGCCGGCTTGGGGGCGTCCGGCTCGGCGGCAGTGGCGGTTACGCTCGCGATGACGCAGACGGCGGCCAGGGCAATCGTCAATAGACGGCATGAATGCAGCATTACGGGTTCCTTGTTGGTTGGGTGTGGATGTTTCGCCTGGGCCAAACGGGTTTGTTGATTGTAATCGATTACTCCGGCAGCCGATACAACTCAAGCTCCCAGATGCGAATCAAATCGCCGGGGGTCTCGGTCACCAGCAGGCGAATACGGTCGGTCGTGACGGCCGGGAATCGGGCGTTGAAATCGAATTTCTCGTTACGCTCGACGCGCGTCTCGGAAATGTCCTTCCAGTCCGTGCCGTCCGGCGTTTGCAGGCAGAACGTGGTAATGGGCGTCTTCCCACCGGTTTGCCCGGTGACGATTCGCACGGCACTGATGGTTTGCGGCTTGTCCCAACTTAGCTCGACCCAACCGGGACGCTTGGGATCGCTGACATACCGCAGCCCGTTGTCGTGAATGTTGAACCGCCCGTCGTTCACGTTGGTCGGCGGGTATTGCGATTCGTTGTAACGGCCGGAGACGCTCACTTCGGCGGTGCGAGCCAGATTCTGACCGGCCTTGTCGAGCCACTTCGGCGGCATCGAAACGACCGGCGGCGGAGGCGGCGCACCCACGCCCTCGGTCATCAATTCCTGGAGTTCCTCCAGGTGATCGGCGTAGACGGCCCGCGGGTCGATCTTGTGTTTATTGCAGAGCGACGCGGCCATGCCCACCACTTCGCCCATCATGCCGGTGGTGCGCATCACGCGAACCGTACCCAGCGCGACGTGCGTGACGCTGATGTTGCGCCCGGCCATCATTAGGTTCGGAACGTTGCGCGAGTAGAGCGTTCGATAGGGAACGGCGTACGGCTTGATGCGCACATGCTTGGCGATCGAGCGGAATTCCTCGCCGGGGAATTGTTGCGAGTTTCGCGCCTCGGGGTAATGCAGGTCGATGGTCCAGGTGGTCGTGAAGCTCGCATCGGGGAACGGGCGTTGCTCGACAACATCTTGCTCCGTGAGGATCACATCGCCCAATAGTCGCCGCGACTCGCGTTTGCCGGCCACGTAGGCCATCCAGGAGAGCTTGCGGTCGGCGATCTCGTCTTTCATCTTGCTTTGGTTCTTCAGATAGGCCCAGTTGCCATAAACAACCCGCATGCCGTAGTCGCGAATGAACTCGAACTCGTCGATCTGGTGGCGGTTCATGCCCGTCTCCCAGTTCCATTCGCCACTGGTCACTCGCTGGTAGTTGGTGTCATCGAACTGCACGGCCCAAGGACACTCGGGAAACGCCTCTGGGGTGCCGGTCTTTAGCGAGTACCACTGCACCGAAGCGCCCATGGTCATGCGGTCGGCTTTCTCGGGGGCCAGCGATTCTTGCGTTTCATCGCGTCCTTCACGGCCCATACGGAAATCGGCGCCGGCCAGGAACCCGAGGTTGCCGTCGCCCGTGCAATCGGCGAACAGCGGCGCCCGAAAACAATACTCGCGGTTGGTGCGGATGTTCTTGGCCAGCACGGCCGTGATGCGACCTTCTTTCATTTCGACGTCGTAAGCGTGCGTATTGAGGAACAAGTGCAGACGCTCCTGAGCCCGGACGACGTCGAGCTTCTTCTGATCTTCGTAGTAGTCGGCCGGACGCGCGTTCCCACCCCGCGAGGGACCGATCTCCCGGACCAGATTGCCCAAGGCCGGATAGGGCTGTTGGTTGATCTTGCCGCCCAGGTGAACGCGCGACTCGGAACTGTTGTTGCCGCCCAACACGGGCCGGTTCTGAATCAACGCCACGTTCACTCCCAACCGGGCCGCCGACACCGCCGCGCACGTACCCGCCATGCCGCCGCCGACCACCACCAGATCGAACTGACCCGCGTCCTCGGGCTGCTCGGGCAGGTTCAACAGCTTACGCCGAAAGGCGGTCATTTCCGCGCCGGCACCCGGCGGCGTGAACTGCGCGTCGGTCGTGAAGACAATCGCGTCGCAGCGGCCGTCGAATCCGGTCAGATCGCGCAGAGCCAGCGCCACGGTCGTGTCCTTGATCTCGACGGTTCCGCCGCGTTGCCAATGCCATTGGGCTCCTTCGATGCCGAAGACGGTCTCCAGCGGTTGGCCGTTGACGACAAGCTGAAACCGGCCCGGCGCGCCGGGCGCCTTCCAAGGCCCGACCCAATCGCGGGTGCGAACCAAGACGTGATAGGTTCCGGCGGCGGGAAACTCGACGGTCGTCTTGGCGTCGGTCACCGGTTCGCCCAGCCCATGGGCCAGCAGCATCGGCGAGCCCATCTGGTCCATGAACTGCTGGTCGACCATCCATCCGCCCGTGTCGGCAAATCCCTCGGCCTCGACCAACACGGTCTCGGCGGCAGCGGTGAATGCCATCGAGAGAGTCAGGGCGACAGCGAGCAGCGGCGTCATGGTTCTTGAAGTTCTCATCGGATCGTGCCCTTCCACATGATCTTGAGTCCACGAGTTTGTTGATTTCCCTCCCATAGGATAACACGTGGAACCACCCGATGGTAGCAAGATCCGTCGAAGGCGGTAGCAGGCCCGTCGTTTACGGCGGGTTACGCGCCGGCCTCGCTCTCGCCGATCCGCCCAGACCGTTGCACCCCCGCGACTCGTGTGCTACGATCGGCGTCATTGGGTGGGACGGTCATTGGGCAGCGGCGAGCCCCATTGTCAATTTGCGGCTACTCGATAAACAGTAGTCACGTGTTGGAGACAACCTGGTTGGGCCGACGGCGGTCGTTTGCCCTTTGCTGAATGCGCTACTCGTGGCTGCGGCTTTCCTGTTTCCGTTTTCCATCGCAATGCTCTTCCGCCACCGGTGCCAAACATACATTGAACAATCCGCAGCCTTCGCGAAAGCAGTTCATCCATGGATTCGAAGATCAAAGTGGCCATTGTCGGGCCGGGGAATATCGGCACCGATCTGATGTACAAGATCCGCCGCAGCCGCTCGATGGATCTGGTACTGATGAGCGGTATCAAGCCCGATTCCGAAGGGCTGGCCCTGGCCGGCAAGCTGGGGATCGAAACGTCGCTCACGGGCATCGACGCCATTCTGGAAAACGACGACGTGCGGATCGTCTTCGATTCGACCGGGGCCAAGCCGCATTTGCAGCACGCGCCGCTGTTGAAAGAGGCCGGCAAGATCGCCGTCGATCTGACGCCCGCGGCCGTCGGGCCGTATGTGATCCCCTGCGTCAACGTCGGGGAGCATCTCGACGAACCGAACGTCAACATGGTCACCTGCGGGGGCCAGGCCACCACGCCGATCGTGGCCGCCATCAGCCGCGCGTGCCATATCCGCTACGCCGAGATCGTGGCCACGATTTCCAGTAAGAGCGCCGGACCGGGTACGCGGCAGAATATCGACGAATTCACCCGGACCACCGCCCGGGGTCTGGAAGTGATCGGCGGAGCCGACAAGGGCAAAGCCATCATCATTCTCAATCCGGCCGAACCGCCCATCATGATGCGCGATACGATCTTCGCCCTGGTCGACGATCCCGACGAAGAGGCCATCCGCGCGTCGGTCAAGCAGATGGTCGCCGACGTGCGGAAGTACGTGCCTGGTTACCGGCTCAAGGTCGAGCCGTTTGTCGACGGCGACAAGGTGACCACGATGATCGAAGTCGAAGGGGCGGGCGACTACCTGCCCAAGTACTCCGGCAACCTCGACATCATGACCGCCGCCGCCTGCGGGACCGGCGAGGCGTTGGCCGAGAAACTGCTTAACGATTAGAGGGGAGTTCCAACCGATGGAAAACAAACAAGTTGCCATTCTCGATACCACGTTGCGCGACGGCCAACATGCCATGGCCCACCAGTTCACGCCGCGGCAGGCGGCCGACGTGGCCCGGGCGCTGGACGAGGCGGGCGTGGGTACGATCGAGGTGAGCCACGGCGACGGACTGGCCGGCTCCTCGATCCAGTACGGCTTCGCCGCGGCCAGCGACGTCGAACTTCTCGAAGCCGTTTCGGCGGCCATCACGCCGGGCAAGCTGGGCGTGTTGCTCTTGCCCGGCGTCGGTACGCAGGAAGACCTGCAAATGGCCAAGGACCACGGCGCCGGCGCGGCTCGGGTAGCCACCCATTGCACCGAGGCCGACATCGCCGAGCAACACATTCAACTGGCCGGCCAGCTCGGGATGCGACCCATCGGCGTGCTGATGATGACCCACATGATCGAGCCGGCAAAGCTCGTCGAGCAGGCCAAGATCATGGAAGCCTCCGGGGCCGAGTTGGTCTACATGATGGACTCCGCCGGGGCCATGCTCCCGCGGGACGTGGTCGCCCGGGTCGACGCGATGAAATCGGCCCTGGGTATCAAAGTCGGTTTCCACGCCCACAACAATCTCTCCCTGGCCGTGGCCAACACACTGGCCGCGATCGAAGCGGGGGCCGACTCGGTCGACGGATGTCTGCGCGGGCTGGGTGCGGGGTCGGGCAATGCGCAACTGGAGGTGCTCATCGGCGTGCTGCAAAAGACGGGCGTCGAGACGGGCGTCGATTTCTACAAAGTGATGGACGCCGCCGAGCGTGTCGTCGAGCCGCTCATGCACCGCCCACAGGTCATCAACAACGACGGCCTGATGCTGGGATACGCCGGCGTCTACTCAAGTTTCCTGCTTCATGCCCGACGCGCCGCGGCACGGTTCGACGTCGATATCCGCGACGTGCTGATCGAGTTGGGCCAACTCAAGACGGTCGGCGGGCAGGAAGACATGATCATCGACGTGGCCATCGAGATGGCCAAGAGCGTCTGATCGGCCCGATTACCCCTGGCATCCAATTAAGGGGGGAAAACTCTTTTTCGTCGTAAATAGTTGTGACCCCGTTTTCGTTGGACTTTCGAACTCTTCTGATTACTCTTAGGGAGACGGATCATGTTCGTAGAGAAAGCACGATCGCTAGTTGTTGCGACAGTCATCGCTGGGTGTGTGTGCAGTTTCGGTTTCGTGGACGAGGCCGAAAACGTAGTCAACGTGGGAGACAGAGTTTCCGTAAAACAGCAGGCATCCTTGATGGCAGGAGAGGAAGTGCGAGAGACTCTCGAAGTCGGCACCGAGCTTCTCGTTCTGAAACTCACTAAGAGCTGGGCGGGCGTTACCGACGCAAACGAAGGCACGCGGGTCAAAGGGTGGGTGCTGCGGAAGCATCTAAAACCCGTGCCGTCTGAACAGGATGCAGAGGGCGCCACAAGTCCGCCAGACCTTCCACCCGCAGAAGACGCAGCGGGAGACTCGAAGAAGAGCGTCCATTTCAAGAGTTCCGACCTGACCTTCGCCGTGCCCAGTGGCTGGGAACTCGTCGAATTCAAGGAGTTGAAAGATCATGGCTGGTGTGTTCTCAAGAAAGAAAAGGAATCCGCTTGGGGCGTGACCGCGACAATCGGCGTGTGGTGCGGACAGAAGTACATCAGTGAATCGCCTGCTTCGGGTAACATCAAGAGTGGTAATGCCGTTGCCGCGTGTGGGTGGGCAAACCAAAAAGCGCTGGCATGGGGTGTAGGTGCTCCCGACAAGAAGCCGCCGAGAACGAGTAGCCGAGGATTCACAATGTATGAGTATGGAGGGCTCCACTACATTGGCATCCCATCGGAGAATGACAAAATCTTCACTCTCGGTGTTTGTGCTTCAAGCCGAGAGGGTGGCGCGATTACGGCAGGGTGCGCCTGTCCGCGAGACCCGGTGTCGATGAAGATGACGAAGAACGCCCTGGCATCCATTCTGGCGGAGGGCCACGAGGAATAGGGAGTCTTCATCCGCAGTCGTAGCCCTAGTCAAGATTCGATCTGACGCTCCCCAAAGGATAGCGATTGCACTTTCTAGTCGTTTGAAATGGAGGGTGGGGTCGAAAAAGGGTCGGCGGGCAGGAAGACATGATCATTGACGTGGCCATCGAGATGGCCAAGAGCGTTTGATCGCCCGGATTACCCCTGTCCGTCGGATAAGTCCATGGTCATCTCGACGTGGCGGATCCCCGCTTCCTCGAACTCCGCGCCGCGGACGGCAAAGCCGAGGTGATCGTAAAACGAGCGGACGGACAGTTGGGCGTGGAGATAGACCCGCGCCAGCGACCGGCGGCGAGCCAGGTCGATGAGAAACCGCATCAGCCGCGTGCCGATCCCGCGGCCTCGCCACGAGCCCAACACGGCGACGCGGCCGATGTGTCCGCCGGCGTCCATGCGGGCCACCCCCAGCGGGGTCCCGTCCTCGCCAAGGGCCATCGCGTGCATGCATTCCGCGTCGGTTCCGTCGGTCTCCAACTCCGGCGGCACCGATTGTTCCCGGACGAACACCTCGGTTCGGATCCGCATCAAAACGGGCTCGTCGGTGAGCCAGTCGGCCAATCGAATCGTGACTTTGTCTGTCATTAGGTGCCCCCCTGGGGGAGGTCCAGAGGGTCGAAACATCTTGCTGTGACTCGGGATACGAAACAACCATGACCATTCTAGCGGATCAACGCTCTTGGCGGAACCGGTGACCGTTCCCGAGGTTTCTGTCCTGCCACCCAAGTGTCCAGATACCCGGAAAATTCCTCCCAGTCGTTATATCCTCTTTGCTATCGGGCCCTTACTGTTGTGAGGAGTCTGGGATGTTTGGCTTCTCTCGCCGCCGGAGCGATTTCCGGTAGAATTCCTCCGTGGTGCCGATGAGCACCCAAACCTCTCTTCGAGACAGAACTTGTTTCCGTGGAACTCACAGGGGGAGGGCAGCGATGTTCGATCCGCCGGATGCGTTAGCCTAAGGGGTGCTCGTAACACCCTTTAGGGTTACTTTGTTTTCGCATTGTTTGTGTTTCCTACTTTGTACGAGAACGTGGAACCCGCCTCACTGGCAACCGTGGGGCGGGTTTCTTATTGCGCCGATTGCGTGGATTTTTTGCCGCGCGGCTTTCGGTTTCCTGGCGTTTCCCTAAAATCGTGGAAACACGACAACTCAACAGGGAGCGAACCATGTCCAAGAATCTCGAAGGCAAGCGGGTGCTGGTGGCGGTGGGCGAGTTCAGCGAGGGGATGGAAACCTACTACATGGTCTACCGGTTGATGGAAGAGGGCATCAAACCGGTCATCGCCGCCGCCGAGGTGAAGCGGTTGCAGTTGGTGGTCCACGACTTCGATCCCCAGTATTCCAACTACATCGAAATGACCGGCTACTGCATCGAGACCGAGGTGGCCTATAAGGACGTCAATCCGGACGAGTACGACGGGCTGATTATCCCCGGCGGCCGCGGGCCGGAGGAGATTCGCCAATACAAGGAAGTGCGGGAGATCATCGGCTATTTCTTCGACCACAATCTCCCCCTGGGGGCCATGTGCCACGGCCCGCAGGTGATTACCGCCTCGCGATCGGTGAAGGGGCGCAAGATGACCGCCTACGGTGGCATCCGCGCCGATCTCGAATTGGCCGGCGCGGTCTACATCGACGAGCCGACGGTGATCGACGACAAGCTGGTTACCTCGCGCGGCTGGCCCGATCTACCCGATTTCATGCCCAAATTCCTCCGCGTGCTCGGCGACGCGTAATCGTGTCGGCAAGCCGTGGTGTATGCTTTGGCATGTAATAGCCCGTTGTGAACATTTGGAAACGGGTGCCATGGGCTGCTCATTGGAAATATCATGGATCGAACCTCGCTGCTCGAAAAACACCAGTGGCTGGTGTTTCTGCTGCCGTTTGTTGTCTTCATGCTGATCACTTCGCTGGAACCGACGCCCGAGAAGTCGGGCGGTGCGGCGATCGGCCTGAGCATCCCCTACGACGCCTATCCGTGGGTCTACACGGCCAAGATCGTCCTGACGATGCTTGCCGCCGTGTTCGTTTTGCCCGGCTATCGGCAGTTTCCACTTCGCGTAAGCCCCTTGGCACCGCTGGTCGGGGTGGTGGGGATCTTCGTTTGGGTCGGACTCTGTAAGTGGCACCTGGAAGAGCATCTCTGGACTGCCTTGAATTGGGAATGGACCGGCCAGCGGAGCGGATTCAATCCGTTTATGCACTTTCCCGATCAACCGGTTGCCGCGTGGAGTTTTCTGGCCGTGCGCTTCGTCGGGCTGGTGGCCGTGGTAGCGATGATCGAGGAGTTCTTTCTGCGCGGGTTCGTCATGCGGTTCGTGGTCGACGCCGACTGGTGGAAAGTTCCCTTCGGGAAAGTCAACGCCACCGCCGTGATCGCCGGCACGGCCGTGCCCATGCTCATGCACCCGGGCGAACTGCTGGCCGCGGCCGTCTGGTTCTCGATGATGACCTGGCTGATGGTCCGCACCCGAAACATCTGGGACTGCGTCGTCGCCCATGCGGTCACCAATCTCCTGCTGGGACTGTACGTGGTTTTCTGGGGCGATTGGACGCTGATGTAGCGGTGAAGCGGGTCCCCTCTTGGAGGGGCAGGGAAGGTTGGCCGGATAACCATTACCACCGGTACGCTCGCCGCGAGGATACAGCCTATGCTTCGGAGGAGACGATAGATCCCAACACGGTGTGCGGGGATTCCGTCGAGTGGCGTAGGAGCAGGGGCAAGAGGCCGGAGCAGCGATGCGTATCGAACCGGTACAAATGGCGCTAATCACCGGACGGCCGGGCATCACGCCCGTGTCGGGAGCGTGGCGCGTGCGCGGTGCGGAGCCGATCGAGGGGGTCCGGAGGACCGAGGGCTCGAACCGCCGAGAAGGCCGGAGCGAGTCGGTGGACCTCGTCGACACGCTGGAGATATCGGCCGAAGGCGAGGCGCAGTTGGCTGCCCAACTTACGCCCGACCAACAGCGCCGGGTCACCGAACTGAAGTCCCGCGACCGGGAAGTGCGGTCGCACGAGCAGGCCCATCTGGCAGCCGCCGGTCCGTATGCTCGTGGCGGACCAAGCTACGAGTACAGCATCGGTCCCGACGGACGGCAGTACGCCGTGGGGGGTGAGGTCCAGATCGACGTCTCGCCGGTGGCCGGCGATCCCGAGGCGACCATTCGCAAGGCCCAAGTCGTTCGCGCCGCGGCCAGTGCCCCGGCCGAACCCTCGGGACAGGATCGCCAAGTAGCCGCGGCGGCCGCCCAAATGGAAGCCAAGGCCCGGGCCGAACTCCAGCAACAGCAGACCGAAGGCGACGAGACCGGCGCGCCGGATGCCCCGATGGCGACGGATGTCGATCGGGATCGCCCTCGCGGTACTCTTCTCGACGTGGTCGTCTGAACGGCCGTCTTGTCGAGGGCCCTCCCCGAGCCCTCTCGGCTTGGTTAGAATACGGCGCTGTCGTTCGAAACGCCCAGGAGATTCACCATGCCCGCTTCAGCGGAAACCTCGTCCACGCCGCCCGAAAAACCCGCCGAAAAGCCTGGCAGCCAGCAGTTCGCCTTCCAGGCGGAAGTCAAGCAGTTGCTGCACCTGCTGGCCCATTCGCTGTACCAGAGCCGGGAGATCGGCGTCCGTGAGCTGGTCTCCAACGCCTCCGACGCCCTGGACAAAATGCGGCATCTGGCGCTGGTCGATCCGGACCACCGCGACGACGCGCCCCTGGAAGTAACTCTCCAGGGGGGCGAAGAGAACCACGAACTGGCGATCGTCGATAACGGCATCGGCATGACCCACGACGAACTGGTCACCAACTTGGGCACGATCGCCCACAGCGGGTCGCTCGATTTTCTCAAGCGGCTCGGCAAGAACGAGCAGGCCGATATCTCGCTCATCGGGCAGTTCGGCGTCGGGTTCTACTCGGCCTTCATGCTCGCCGATCGGGTGACGGTGCGGACACGTAGTTACTCTGATTCCGCCGGGTGGCAGTGGGAATCGGACGGGACGGGCAGTTTCACGATCACCCCCGTGGCCGACCTGCCGCGCGGTACGCGGGTAATCCTCCATTTGCGCGACGATGCCTGTGATTTCGCCAAGTCGTTGCGGCTGAAGACCGTGCTGCAGAAGTACTCCAGCTTCGTTCCCCATCCGATCCGCCTCGACGACGAGGTAATCAACCGGCAGAAGGCAATCTGGGTGGAACCGGCCGCCCAGATCGACGCCGACCAGTACGATCACTTCTACCAACATCTCACGCACCAAGAAAACGAAAAACCTCTCTGGCATCTGCACCTCTCGGTCGACTCGCCGATCCAGTTCCACGCCTTGCTCTATTGTCCGCCGACCAACTTCGAGTTGCTGGGACTGGGCCGTCTGGAACACGGGCTGAACCTTTGCGTGAAACGCGTGTTGGTGCAAAACGACTGCCGCGAGCTGGTGCCCGAGTTCTTTCGCTTCTTGCGCGGCGTGGTCGATTCGGAAGACCTGCCGTTGAACATTTCCCGCGACGCCCTGCAAGACAACACGATCTTTCAGAAGATTCGCGGTACGCTGGTCCGTAGCGTGTTGGACTCGCTGCAGAAGATGTCGGAGAAAGAGCCCGAGAAATATCAGACCTTCTACGGGCAATACGCGCGGATGCTCAAGGAGGGGGCCCACGCCGATTTCGTCCACCGCGAGCGGACCGTTCGGCTGCTGCGCTATGCGTCGACGACTGCCGAGGACCCTGAGAAGCCGACGTCGTTGGATCAGTACGTCGAGCGTTGCGGCGAGCAACAGAAGCAGGTCTACTATCTGGGCGGTGCCAGTTTGCAGTCGGTCGCCGGCAACCCGAACCTGGAGATATTCCGCAAGCGCGGGCTGGAGGTGCTTTTCCTGCTCGACCCGATCGACGAATTCGTCCTCTCGACCCTGGGCACCTACAAGGAACACCAATTGGTCTCCATCGACTCGGCCGATCTGGAACTTCCCGAGACGGCTGCCGAAGACGATGACTCTGGTGAGAAGACGCCGGACAAGGAGAAGCAGGAAACGCCGGCCGGCGAGGGAGTTGACGGGGGATTCGAGAAGGTCTTGGAATTGTTCCGCGAGACACTCGACGAGAAAGCCGCAGACGTTCGTCAATCGAAACGGCTGACCGACAGCCCCTGTTGCTTGGTCGCCGCGAGCGCCGGCATGAGCACGCACATGCAGGGCCTCTTGGAACGGGTCGATTCCGACTTCGTCGCCGCCAAACCGGTTCTTGAGGTGAACCCGGCCGCGCCGCTGGTGGTGCGGCTTTCGCAACTGGCCAGCGACGCGGCGCAACACGAGTTCATCCGCGCCTGCGGACAACAGCTTTTCGCCAACGCCCAACTGCTCGAAGGCATCGTGCCCGAGCCCCAAGAGATGGCCACCCGCATGCAGCAGTTCATGGAACAGGCGGCGGGGCAAAAGTAGTCGGCACATGAATTCCGATATTCGTTATTTCGAACTTTCCTGCCCCGCGTGCTCGTGGTCCGAGACGTGTGGTCCGCCGGAGGTGGTCGATTGGATGCTTCGGGCGAGGAAGATTCGCGACGGGGCGCCGCCGGAGCCGGAGATTCTTTGCGAACTGTTCCTCGCCGCCGCTTCGGCGCTGACGTGTCCCGAATGCGGCGGTGCGGGTCTGGCCGTCGCGGAGGTCGACGATGGCGGCGATTGGCCCGAGCCGGCCGCCTGCCAGGGGTGCGGTCGACCGATCCCCGCCGAGCGATTGGAGATACTGCCCGGCGCCGAACTGTGTGCCACCTGCCAACAAGACGAGGAGCAAGGCCGCGGGCCGAAGGAAGTCGATTACTGTCCCCGCTGCGGCTCGCCGATGGAAGTGCGACCTTCCCGTGGCGCGGGAGTCACGCGTTACGTCCTGGTTTGCACGGCCAGTCCGCGGTGTCGCGGTTGAGTCTGGTCCTCCTGTCGGGTGCCACTGGCATCTTGCCAGTGCTTCTTCGCCCGTAGCTTGCAGCCGGAACCGTCCAAGAAACACCGTGCGAGTTGATCGTCGTGAAGCAATGTCGTACCTTGCGGCTCCCACGGCAGGTCCAACCCGAGCCGGATTCCCGGCCGGGGGTCGATCGCCGCTGGAGCTTGTTTTGGTTGGGCAAAGTGCAAGCTACGACTTCAACACGCACTGGCAAAATGCCAGTGGCACCCGACCCAAACGCCGGGCACAAGTGCCCGGGCTAAACGTTACTCGCCCGCCAGCTTCTTTGCCTGCTCGACCATTTGCAGGAACTCGGCCCGGTAGCCGTGCACGTCGGGGCCTTTGCCTTCGGTGGCGATTTCCAGCACGGCGGCGTAGGTGGCGTCGCCTTTGTGCTCGGAGTTGCGGAGCAACATGCCGAACGAGGCGACCGACGAGGCGAACTTGAAGTCCTTGCTCGCCCGGGCGAATCGCTTGCCCGAGTCGGTCACCGGGAACTCGATCTTCGTGCTCGTGTCGCCGTCGGGTTCCTTGTAGCGGAGTCTCAGCTCAAGCATCTCACCGTTGCCGGCCGCGTCGCTGGGCCCGATCTTCGTCTGATACTTCAACTCGTCGACGTCGCCCGTGTCGACCTTCGCGGCCGCTTTCTCGCCTTGGGGGACGATCTCGTACATGGCGGTCACTTTATGGCCGGCGCCGATTTCGCCGGCGTCTTTCTTATCGTCGTTGAAATCCCGGGCAGCCAGCATCCGGTTCTCGTAACCGATCAGCCGGTAGGCGGCCACTTGGGCCGGGTTGAACTCGACCTGGATTTTCACGTCCTTGGCGATGGTGACCAGCGTGCCGCCCATCTCCTCGACGAGCACCTTTTCGGCTTCGGTCAGACTGTCGATGTAGTGATAGTTACCGTTACCCTTGTTGGAGATATTCTCCATCATCGCGTCGTTGAGATTCCCGCGGCCAAATCCGAGCAAGGTGAGGAAGGTACCTTCGGAGGCCTTCTCTTCGACCAGCCGTTCGAGTTCGGCCGTGCTGGTGGTACCGACGTTGAAATCGCCGTCGGTGCAGAGGATGACGCGGTTGACGCCGCCGGAGATGAAGTTCTCCTTGGCCACTTGATAGGCCAGCCGGATCCCCGCTCCACCGGCGGTCGACCCGCCCGCGGCGAGCCGGTCCAACGCGCCGAGGATCGTCTCCTTGTCGGTGCCGGGCGTCGAGGGCAGGGCCAGTCCTTCGCTGCTGGCGTAGACGACAATGGCCACGCGGTCGTTTTCACCCAATTGCTCGGCCAGCATCTTCATGCCCTGCTTCAACAGCGGCAGCTTGTTCTGCTGGTTCATCGAACCGGAGACGTCCAACAGGAAGACGAGGTTGCTCAAGGGGCGCGCTTCCTTTTCCACTTCCCGGCCTTTCAGCGCAACGCGGACCAGCCGATGCTTCGGCTTCCAGGGACACGCGGCCACTTCGACGTGCGCGGCAAAGGGCACCTCGGTGGAGGTGGGCGCTTCGTAGTCGTAGTCGAAGTAGTTGACCAACTCCTCGATGCGCACCGCGTCGGGCGGCGGCATCACGTGATTTTGCAGGAGGAACTGCCGCACGTTGGCGTAGGAGGCGGTATCGACATCGATCGAAAAGGTCGACACG
Organism: uncultured Planctomycetaceae bacterium; assembly: GCA_964444795.1. Taxonomy (GTDB): domain Bacteria; phylum Planctomycetota; class Planctomycetia; order Pirellulales; family Thermoguttaceae; genus JABMRP01. Next base: position 247 of record CAYUIQ010000009.1, on the reverse strand, counting down.
GCCCCTTCACCCACGGCTGCGGTAAACGGGTTCTCGGTGATCCGCGAATACTGGTCGCCGGAGCGTCCCGGGCCGATCCCTTCGACCGGGTCGCCGGGAAGGGGTTCCAGATCGTCGGAGAAACCATTGGGCAGGGCCCCGCCAAACTCTCGGAGCGGCCTATCTGGACTGCCAGAGGAGGTCCCGCGCCCAGCGAGGCCAAGCGAGTAGGTATCGGGACGGAGGTCTTTCTGCTGTTTGATGATGA
>CAYUIQ010000008.1:0-75274 GCA_964444795.1 uncultured Planctomycetaceae bacterium | reverse complement strand
CCGCGAAATCGGTCGTCGCCGTAAGTCGTTACCTGGACTATGGAAGTGCCATTCGCGTCAGTACTCTCAACATGATCAACTCGTCCGGCCTGAGCACCAACTCCCCGGCCGGTACGCACGACAGCCACACACACGCTTCGACCATGTGGATCGGAGGCGACGGCGACGGCGGCCTCGGCGGACCCACCGGCACCCCGCCCAACGTGGCAAGCCAGGAAGTCGTGTTTGACCTCGGCGGGACGCACGATCTGACCGGCGCGTACGTCTGGAACCAGAACCAGGTTCACCCCTCGGCGACCACGCTTTACCAGTCTCGCGGCACCAAGAACTTCGACCTCTACGTCTCGTCCGACACCGATCCGAACACGGCCACGTGGACGCCGATGGGCAGCAAGACGTTGGCCGTGGCGGGCGGAACGGTAGCGGAACCTTCACAATGGGTGCCGTTTGACGCCAGTGGCGCGCGGCTGGTGAAGTTCGACATTCAGACCGCGCACAGCGGCGCGGCAAACGAGTACGTCGGCCTCAGCGAGGTGCGCTTCGAATCTGCGTCGCCGCCTCCACCGCCGCCTGCATTTATTACCGGCGTCACCATTGAGGATGTCTCCTCGGAGGTGCTCAACCTTGTCCCTCGTGATGCGGTTTTTGCCATCGACGGCAGCGGGTTTGACGAGGGCAACGGCTTTCATTCGACGACGGCCAATGACACCATGTGGACCAGCGCCGGCAACATCGCCGGTGAACCTGGCTTTCCTGATCCCCTTGCTGGTGGCGTTCACATCACGTTCGACCTGGAAGGCAACTACGATCTGAGTTCGCTGAAGGTCTGGAATTTTAATGAACCCAGCGCGCTCACCGCTGGCGCGAGAGCTGTCGGGATTTCCGTCGCCGCCAGCGAAGGCGGCGCGTTCACCTCGCTCCTCAACACCGAATTCAACCAAGCGCCGGGCAACGCCGCACTCGATTTCGGGCAGGTAGTCGACCTGAGCAGTTTTGCCGCCGCGGACAACGCCCGCCTCGTCCGCTTCGATATCACAACGAACTGGGGCTTCACAAACAACGACGGCCTCGTCGGGCTGAGCGAGGTGCGGTTCGACGGCGCCATGACTACCGCGCCGCCGCCACCGACGCCGGGAGGGCTCCTGTTTCACGACGATTTCGACGCCAATACTCCCAACACATACAACGTCAACACGGACATCGGCCGGCAGACCGGTTCGCTGGCTCCTACGCAGTACTTGCAGTCGGGCGGTGCGGGGAGCTACACACACCAGTTGCAGAACGTTAACGCGCCGGACCAGTTGCTCCTTGCCGATTGGGGTACCGTCGCGCCGGACTTTAACTTCAACGAGGATTACTCCGAAGGAGGGCTGTTGATCAGCTTCGACGTCGATCCCACTCCGTCGAATTATCCCACCCGCGACCCGATGGACTGGGGCGCGATCAATCTCGGCGCTTCGCACGCGGACGCTTTGACTTCTGTCAACGCCGCTTCCGAGCACCTCGGCCTGGGATTCCGCGGCAACGGCCAGATGTTTGCCTTCGACGGCAGCACGTATCTGACGCCGAGTGAATTGATCTACACCAGCAGCCCGGGCCCCGGGATGAAGCACATCGAGATCCTGCTTACCGGCGTGGGCGACAACAATCCTTTCGACGGCGCGGGAGACACGTTGATCGAGGTCTTCGGCGACGTCAACGGCTTCAGTACGCCGGTCTACTCGTACACCAAGGTCGGCGGTTACGCGGACAACTACGTCGGCCTTCAAGGATACCTGATTGCCGCCCACTTCGACAACTTCCAGATCGAGCAGTTGGAGGCGGTTCCCGAGCCTTCCTCCTTTGCCCTCGGGTTTCTCGGCCTGCTGGGACTGGGCTGGTACGGCCGGCGCTGGCGTCGCCACTGATGTGTTGCCTGCATTCGGAAATCTCCTGACTGTCACGGTTTTGGGAAGGCTTTCTCGCCATGCTACGATAGCACCGGTCCCGGTGTCGCGAAATGACGGCAGATTGTCGCCAGACACGGTGGATTCCGGCAGAACCCGTGTGTTAGAATTGGCAGGTGACGTTCCCGGGCTGACGAATCATCCCACGGAGGCTGGCTGCCATGGTGCGACAACATCGTTCCCTGCGGCCGAAAAGGGCGTTTACACTGGTCGAACTTCTGGTGGTCATCGCCATCATCGGCATCCTCATCGGGCTCTTGCTGCCGGCGGTCCAGGCGGTGCGGGCGGCGGCGCGGAGGATGCAGTGTAGCAACAACCTGAAACAATGGGGCCTGGCGCTGCATAACTACCATCAGGCATTTCGCGTCTTTCCCTACGGTTCCATTTCCGACGGCGGGACCGGCATCGATCCCAATCGGGATCGCAAGACGTTCGTCGTCGCCTTGTGGCCCTACATCGAGCAGAGCGCGGTCAACGAACTGTACAACGAGAACCGCCCCTTCTGGCACGCCGACAACGACGAGGCGCGGCTGGTGCAAGTGCCCATGTACGCCTGCCCCACCGACGGGCCTGGGTTCTGGCGGGCGAACCAGTACCATTTCGCCCTGGGCAACTATGTGGTGAACTACGGCAACGCGAATTTCCTCCAGACCGAGCCGCAGTACCTGGCGGCACCCTTCGGCGACTATCGCAACAGCCAGGGCCGGCAGACCACGATCGCCGACTTCCGCGACGGCGTGACCAACACCGTGGTGATGGCCGAGGTGGCGCAGATGCAAAGTGCCAACGATTACGACGTGCGGGGCTCGATCTTCAATAACACGGCCGGGGCCTGCCAGTTCAACACGAAGAACACACCCAACTCGGGCGTCGACCGCTGCCTTTGCATTGCCCCAAGTTCCGCGACCTACCCCGGGCCTTGTGTGTATACCGGCGCTCCAGACGGTTGGATTTCTTCCCGAAGCCTGCATGCCGGCGGCGTCAACGCCCTGCTCGGCGACGGGTCGGTGCGATTTGTCAGCGAGAGCGTCGCCCTGAACATTTGGCAGGCATACGGCTCGATCAGTGGCGGGGAGACGGGAGGACAGCTATGATGTTGCATAACTGTACGACGACTTGTTTCGCCGCGACGATGTTGCTGCTGGCAGCCGGCTGCGGTGGCGACGGCCGGGTTGAGATTGGCGGTACGGTGACACTGGATGGCGTACCGATCGAAAACGGAACCATCTCCTTCCATCCGGCCGACGGTGACGGGCCGACCGCCGAGGGGCTGATCACCAACGGGCAATACGCGCTGGAGGTCGCCGTGGGCAAGAAGAAAGTCGCGATCCAGGGCTACAAGGTCGTCGGCCAGGAGCATGTCTTCCCCGACGACCCGACCAGCCCGCTGGCGTCGAAGACTGAACCGATTGTCGCGGCGAAGTACAACACGGAGAGCACACTGACTTTCGACGTGACCAAGTCCGTCGACGATGCCGATTTCGACTTGCAGCTATGAACGACGCTTGGGCCGTTTAGAAACTCCGGGCACAAATGCCCGGGCTTCGGCGGCTCGAACTCCCACCTTGCCAAGGAAACCACCCATGCTTGCCACTCGCTATCGCTATGGTCTTTTGCCGGCCGTACTGCTCTTCGGATTATCGCCCGAGGGCCGCGCCGACTTCCAAGTCACTAAGGTCGGCGACCGTGTGGTCGATGCCGAAGCGCTCACCATCCGAGGAGGTTTCGGCCAGTGCATCAACGGCTTGGCGTTTCAGCAAGATGTGGTGGTTACTCATCAGGATCATCAATACGTAGCCTACTACGACGGTGGCCGGCGAGTGTGTCTTGCCCGACGGAAACTTCCCGGCGGGGATTGGCAGGTCGTCCGATTCGACGACTACGATTTCACCAGCAACGACGCCCACAACACGATCTCCTTGGGAATCTGCCCCAAAGATGGAACCATTCACCTGGCATTCGACCATCACGGCCATCCGCTTCACTATCGTGTTTCCGGGAAGGGTGCGGCCGCCAATCCCCAGAGTGTCGCGTGGGAGGCTTCTCTCTTCGAGCCCGTTACATCGGAACTGGAGAAGGGCAAACCCATCGGGATCACCTACCCCAGGTTCTGGCAGACCCCGGACGGCGGCCTGCAATTCTGCTACCGCCAGGGCGGGTCCGGCAACGGCGACCGGATGCTTGTCGACTACGAGCCCGAGACGGGCACTTGGATCGACACCCGGCAGATCGACTCGCGGGCCGGCCTGTTTCAGGACGCCATGGGCAAAAGCGGAAGCAGGTGTTCCTACCCCAATGGATACGATTACGGTCCGCGTGGCAACCTACACACTACGTGGGTTTGGCGCGAAAGCAGTCAGGGGGCCAACCACGATCTGATGTATGCCTACAGCCAGGACCGGGGCAAGACCTGGCGCAACAATCGAGGAGAACCGTTCCCCGAGCCGCCCGGCGTCGGTTCACCGGCAGTCAAAGTCGTCGATATCAGCCGGGCCCTTGGATTGATGAACACGCACGGACAGGCCGTTGATTCCCAGGGCCGCATTCACGCCGTGATGTGGCACTGCACCGATCAATCGCTTGAAGCGGCCGGCGGCAAACCCGGCCAGCACCGATGGGGTCCGCCCGAGGCTCGCCGCTATCATCATTACTGGCGAGACGCCGACGCCCTCTGGCATCACGTCGAATTGCCCATGGTGGCCGGCAATCGCCCCAAGGTGTTCTTGGACGCAGCGGACAACGCCTATCTCGTTTACTGCGACGCATGGAGCCGCGGGGTCTTCTTCCCAAGAGGCAACCTGACCTTCGCTGCCGCGACCGCGGACTCGAAATGGAAGGATTGGAGGATCATCCACACCGAGGAAGGTCCGTTCCTCAACGAGATGCTCGGCGATGTCTATCGGTGGAGAAGCCGGGAAGTGCTCTCGATCATGGTGCAGGAGTCGCCGAAGGAAGTTCACCAACCCACGCCGCTAAGGGTGCTGGACTTCCACATGGAAAGGAAATGACATTCAGTCACTCGGTCCGCGCCATTCCCGTCCCCATCGGCTCCGTGCCATTGGGGACGTCGAAATTCACAAACAAAGGAGAACCCGCAATGAGACGCACACTGATGCTGACGTTCTTCCTCAGCCTCCTCTTCGGTACCGGCCCGATCCGGGCGGGTGACGAACTGGAAAAGGCCTTCGCCAAACCGCCGGAAGAGGCCAACGCCTGGTGTTACTGGTGGTGGCTCAACGGCGCGGCCAGCAAAGAGGGGATCACCCGCGACTTCGAGGAGATGAAGCGGCAGGGGATCGGCGGGGCGCTGTTGTTCGACGCCGGCCAGGCGGGACCGCCAGCGCCGCGCGGACCGCACTTCATGAGCCCCGAGTGGCGGGAGATGTACAAACACGCGGTGCGCGAGGCCGACCGGTTGGGCATCGCGCTGGGCGTGAACCTGTGCAGTGGCTGGAACTGCGGCGGGGCGTGGGTCACGGAGGAACATGCCGCGAAGAAGATCGTCAGCGCGCCGAGCGTGGTGAAAGGGCCGGGGCAAGTACACGTGGACCTGCCACAACCGGCGACCGCACAGGGCTTTTATCGCGACATTGCCGTACTGGCATGCCCGTTGCCGGAGGGTGCATCGCACGAGCCGCGATTGACGGCCAGTTCAAACTTCCCCAAGTATCCCCCCGCGCTGGCGGAAGACGGCATGGACGACACGCGTTGGATCTCCAACAGCGACAAGCCCGGCATGGGGCCGACTCCCGAGAAGCCCGAGTACCTCCAGTTCGATTACGACGAAGCCTGGCCGGCGGCCGGACTCTACCTGATGCCGTACTCCGACTGCGGGCCAAAGGAGATCGAAATCCAGTGCTCGGATGACGGCAAGACGTACCGCGCGGTCAAGCGTGCAACGGTTCAGCCGAACAAGGAACTCGTCCTCCCGCTGGACGAAGTCCGATCGGCCCACTTCCGGGTCGTGTTCCTCTCCTCCCATCCCTTTCAGGGCAAGGAGAACTGGAACGTCCAGGTCGCGGAGATCGCGCTGTTGACCCGCGCCGAACTCAAGAAGCCTCGCTCATCTCGGAAGGGACTCTGGCAGCGCGACGCCGTGGTGGACCTGACGCAGTTCACCGACGAGGAAGGACACCTGACCTGGGATGCCCCGGCCGGTTCGTGGCGCGTCTTGCGGATCGGATACACCTTGCACGGCAACCCGACCAAGTGCGTCGGCTCCGGACCCGTCGGGCCGGAAATCGACACGATGAGTGCGGCGGCCATGGACGCCCATTTCGACGCCACCGGCGCCAAGCTGATCGCCGACGCCGGCCCGCTGGTGGGCAAGACGCTGCAGTACTTCCACATCGACAGTTGGGAGCTCGGCCAGCCCACCTGGACGCCCAAGATGCGCGAAGAGTTCCAACGGCGTCGGGGCTACGATCCGCTCTTGTTCCTGCCGGCCGTGCTGGGGGCGACCGTGGACGACGCCGAGACCACGCGGCGGTTCCTCGCCGACTATCGCCGCACGGCGGCCGACCTGGTGGCGGCCAACTACTACGGCCGGTTGCGCGAACGGACGGTCGCCGGCGGGATGCGCGGCACGCATCCCGAGTCGGGCGGGCCGTTCTTCGGCCACTGGATCGACGCGCTGCAGTGTGAAGGGATCAACGACATCCCGATGGGTGAATTCTGGAAACGGAAGGTGGAGCCGGACGGCCCCATCACGCACAGCCAGTTCAACCCGTCGGTGAAGCAGGCGGCCTGTGCAGCGCACATCTACGGCAAGCCCATCTGTCAGGCCGAGGCCTTCACCTACATGTATGCCGGTGACTGGACGTCCACGCCCTGGAACATGAAGGACATCGGCGACGACGCCTTCTGCCACGGCCTGACCCGTTACGTGCTTTGTTTCTGGGTGCATCAACCGCGGCTGGACGCGAAGCCGGGCTACCAGTGGGTCAACGTCGGCACGCACTTCGACCCCTACATCACCTGGTGGGACATGAGCCACGGGTGGCTCAGCTATATCGCCCGCTGCCAACACCTGTTGCGGCAAGGACGTTTCGTGGCCGACTTCGCCTACTTCCGCGGGGAAGACATTCCCGGCTTCATCGCTCCACGCAACCTGCAGCAGCCGATGCGCCCGGCTGGTTTCGACTACGACGCGCTCAACGCTGAGGTGCTGCTCCACCGGGCAGCGGCCAAGGACGGCCGGATGGTTTTGCCCGACGGCATGAGCTATCGCTACTTGGTGCTACCGCACGATGCGTCGTGGAGCGTATCGCCGGTGGTGCTACGGAAGATCAAGGAACTGGCCGACGGTGGCGTGACGGTCATCGGCCCTCGACCGACCGCAGCGCCGGGCCTGACGAACCTTCCGGAGTGTGACGAGCAAGTGAAGGAGCTGGCCGACGCAATGTGGCCGGCGGAGGCGTCGGGCCGCGTGATTTCGGACATGACGCTTGAGGAGATCGTGCGAAGAGACGGTCTGGCGCCCGACGTCGAGTTCCGCGCCGTGAGCGCGGGGGCGCGGCTCGATTGGATTCATCGCCGTGACGTCGGTCGCGAGATCTACTTCCTCAGCAATCAGTCACGCGCGGCGGCCACCGCCGAGGTTGTGTTTCGCACCGGTGGCAAGCAGCCGGAGCTCTGGGACGCGGTCACCGGACAGATTCGCGATTTGCCCGATTGGCGTATGGAAGACGGTCGCACGGCCGTCCCGCTGGCGTTCGCGCCGCGGGAAAGCTACTTTGTGGTCTTTCGCAAAGAGGCCGGAGACGCAACCTTGATGGAGGCCAAGAACTTCCCCGAGTTGAAACCGCTCGCGGAACTCGCCGGCCCATGGACCGTGTCGTTCGATCCGAAGTGGGGCGGGCCCGAGTCGGTCGTCTTCGAGAAACTCGAAGATTGGACCAAGCGTCCCGAAGAGGGCATCCGCCACTACAGCGGCACGGCCACCTACCGGCAGACGTTCGACTTGCCCGAGACCTCGCGCGGCGGGAACCGTCGGCTCTACCTCGACCTGGGCAAGGTGAGCAACGTGGCGACGGTATGTCTCAACGGCAAGGACCTCGGCGTCGTCTGGACGGCCCCGTGGCGCGTGGAGATCACGGATGCCGTCAAGCCGACCGGCAACCGTCTGGAAATCGACGTGGTGAACCTCTGGCCCAACCGCCTGATCGGCGACGCCGCGCTGCCGCCGGAAGAGCGGTTGACGAAAACCAACGTGACAACCTATAAGAAGGAGTCCCCGTTGCTGCCCTCGGGGTTGCTGGGGCCGGTCGTTCTTCAAACGAAGGGAACGCCATGAACCACGTCGAACGCTTTCGCGCGGTGATGGATTTTGAGCCCGTCGACCGGCTACCACGCTGGGAATGGGCCATGTGGTGGGATGAGACGATCGCCAACTGGAAACGACAGGGGCTGCCCGCGGAACTGGAGAGCGTCTTCGAGATCGCCGAGTATTTCGGTCTCGACCCCTATCAGCAGTTCTGGTTCTCGACCACCGACGACACGATCGACGCGGTTCAGCACCACGTGGAGGGGATTGTCTCGAACATGGACGACTACCTCCGGCTGCGGCCCAGGTTCTTCCCGGATCACGGCCGCGCGATCGAGGCGATGCGGCCATGGGCCGATCGGCAGGCCCGCGGTGAAGCTGTTGTGTGGATCACGCTGGAAGGCTACTTCTGGTTTCCCCGGACGTTGATGGGCTTCACCAAGATCGGCCTCGCGTTCTTCGACCAGCCGGAGTTGCTTCATCGGATCAACCAGGACTTGACCGACTTCAATCTGAAGATTCTCGACCAGGTCGAGCAGGTCTGCGTGCCTACGTTTGCGACAATCGCCGAAGATATGTCGTACAACAAGGGCCCGATGATTTCGCAGCGGCATTTCGACGAGTTCATCGCGCCCTATTATCGTCAGATCGTACCGCGACTGCTCGAGAAGAACATTGTCCCTCTGGTCGACACGGATGGGGACGTGACCAGGATGGTGCCCTGGCTGTTGCGCGAAGGGATTCGCGGCGTGTTGCCGCTGGAACGACAAGCAGGTGTTGACGGCATGGACGTAAGGCGCGCGTTTCCCGAGGTCTGCCTGGTGGGCCACTTCGACAAGATGGTGATGGACAAGGGCGAGGAGGCGATGAGAAACGAATTCGAGCGGCTATTGCCTCTGATGCGATCGGGTGGCTTCATCCCCAGCGTCGACCACCAGACGCCGCCACATGTTACAATCGATCAATATCGGGTCTTCCGTCTGTTGTTGGACGAATATACGGCCGCGGTCGACCGAAACCGCGTCTTCTGAAGTACTGCCAGGTGAAGTGGCGACTGCCTGGGCGCAGGCGTCTGGACTAAATCGCGAAGAAAGAAGCAAAGACGAGATCGAAATGAAACTTACACAGCCTGCAATCTTCATCCTGTTCACAACCACCTTATGGGCAGCGGAACCCGCGTACCGCGACGGTCGTCCGGAGACCACGCTACGGATGGATGCGAAGGACCATGGTATCGTGCTTCGACACGGCGACGGACCGGAGCAGTGCGATATCCTGGGCGCCCGTGATGTTTGGGTATTTGAGGCCGATGGCACGTACTACATGCACTACGACGCGGCGGGTCCCAAGGGATGGCTCTGCTCGCTGGCGACAAGCAAGGACCTCGTTACTTGGGAGAAGAAAGGCCCCATCCTCGATTTCGGCAAACCGGGCGAGGATGACGCGAAATCCGCCTCTTACGGCATTACTTATCACGATGGCCGGCAGTGGCACATGTTTTACCTCGGAACGCCCAACGTTTCCCCCCCACCGCATCTGGTCCCGTCGTTTCCCTATCTCACGATGAAGGCCAGAGGAACGGGCCCGGCGGGCCCATGGGTGAAACAGAAGGATGTCGTACCTTTCCGAACGAAACCCGGCACGTACTATTCCATCACGGCCAGTCCCGGCCAGGTCATCCAACATGGTGACGAGTTTCTCCAGTTCTTCAGCGCGACAACTCGAAAGGCCGGGAATCCCTGCGTCCAGCGTACGCTTGGTATTGCGCGGACGAAGAATCTCGACGGGCCGTGGACTGTCGATCCACGGCCCATGGTGCCCATCGAAGAGCAAATTGAAAACTCCTCGCTGTACTACGAAAAGAGCATCAAGACGTGGTTCCTTTTTACCAACCACATTGGCATCGGCGGCGGAGAATACACCGATGCCGTTTGGGTATACTGGAGCGAGGACCCGAACAGGTGGGATCCAAAAAACAAGGCCGTGGTGCTCGATGGTCAAAACTGTACCTGGTCACAGAAGTGCATCGGCCTGCCCTCGGTTGTCCAGGTAGACAAGCGACTGGCTTTGTTCTACGATGCGCCCGGCGGCAACAGCACCAGCCACATGCGGCGGCACGTCGGCCTGGCGTGGCTGGAGTTGCCGCTATCGCCCCCGACTAGAAATGCGGAAGAGTTGCCATGAGAAGCAGATTGCTACCCACAGCCCTTATCTTTGGGACCTTGCTCAGCGTCGCCGGTGGTGCCACGCTGGAGGATGAGTTCCGCAATCCGCCCGACACGGCTCGCCTCTGGGTTTACTGGACCCAAAACGGACACTACTGCCTCGAAAGCGTCACCGCGGACCTTGAAGCGATGAAGAAAGCCGGAATTGGTGGTGTGCTGCGGATGGATTGCAGCGTCGGTCAGGTTCCCGGTGGCTCACCCTTTCTCGGAGGGAAATGGCGCAAGCAGTTCGTCCACTCGGTCCACGAGTGCGAGCGTCTCGGGCTCGAGTTCACCGCGATCACGGGCCCCGGCTGGACCGGCACGGGTGGTCCCTGGATCAAAGCCGAGCAATCGATGCAGCATCTCGTCCCGGCGAGCGTCACGGCAAAGGGACCCGCACGATTCGACCAGGAGCTGCCTTTGCCGCAGCCGCAAGTCTCCAAATATCACCGCAACCAGACACCGCAAATGCAGAAGGAAATCAGTGAGTTTTACAGAGATGTCGCCGTGTTTGCGTTTCCTCGTCGTGAGCCGGTGATTGGAGACATTCAAGAGAAGGCTCTCTTTATCCGCAATCCATATACCTCCATGAAAGGCGTGCGACCGTACCTGCCCTCACCAGCCAGTTACCCTGCTGCAAAAGCGGCGCAGGTAATCGATCCGAAAACCATCGTCGACTTGACCGGTCAATTGCAGGCCGATGGCCGGCTCACCTGGGACGTTCCGCCGGGCGAGTGGACGATTGTCCGACTCGGCGTGCGCTGCACGGGCGCGAACACTCGTCCCGCGCCCGCCGCGGGGCTCGGCCTGGAGTCGGACAAGTTCAGCAAGCAGGCACTCGCGGCGCATTTTGAAGCGTATTTCGACCCGCTGTTGAAGGCAATCGGACCGCGTCCGAAAGACAGGAAGGTCGGGTTCGTTGCACTCGACGCCGACAGTTGGGAAATGAGTTCCCAGAACTGGACGCCCACTTTCCGCGAGGAGTTCAAGAAGCGGCGCGGTTACGATCCCTGGCTCTACTTCACGACGTACACCGGCTGCGTTGTCGGTTCGCGTGAGCAGACCGAGCGCTTCCTCTGGGATGTCCGCAACGTGTGTCAGGATCTGTTGCTTGAAAACCATGCGGCGGAGCTGCAAGCGCTGTGCCACCGGCGAGGACTCCGGTTGATGATTGAGCCGTACGACATGAATCCGGCCGGCGATCTCGACCTCGGTTCTTACGCCGACTTTCCCGCCGGCGAGTTCTGGTTCGACCATTTTCAGTCCGCGTGGAGTTGTATTGCCGCCGCCTCGATTGCGCACACGATGGGGAAACCGATCGTGCTGGCCGAGGGATTCACCTCAGGTCGTGGAAACTGGGCACGCTCGCCGTGGACTCTCAAGAACCAGACCGACTGGGCGTTTGCCGTGGGTGTCAACAAGTTTTCGATTCACGGTTTTGCCCACCAGTCGAACGAGGATGCCCCCGGGATGACGTTCGGCCCCTACGGTGTGTTTTGGAACCGAAAGCAGACGTTCTGGCCGCTCGTTGGAGATTACCACGAGTATCTGGCAAGGTGTTCGCACCTGTTGCAGCAGGGGGTAACGGTCGCCGACATTCTCTACCTGACCCCCGAAGGCGCGCCTCACGTCTTCCGAGCGCCGCCCAGTGCTTTGGATGGCGCCGGGTCGAGGTTGCCGGACAAAAAAGGCTATGGCTTCGACGGCTGCTCCCCTCGAATCCTGATGGCTCGGGCCGAGGTCAAGGACGGGCGGATCTGCTTTCCCGGCGGCACGTCCTATCGGCTGCTCATATTGCCGCGTTGGAAGACCATGACCCCGGCTCTGCTCGAGAGGATTATCCAACTGGTCGAATCGGGTGCGACGGTGCTCGGCGCGCCACCGATCTCCTCCCCAAGCCTGAGCGATTACCCGCAGTGTGATGCCCAAGTCAGGCAGCTTGCCGAAGAACTCTGGGGGAAGGCTCCCTACACTCAGGAACGAACTCTCGGGAAAGGACGCGTCCTTCTCGACCTGGCGGCACCGCAACTTGCTCAAACAGATCATGCGGAAGATGCGCCGTTGCTTCCCCGCGTGGGAAAGTGGATCTGGTATGCGAAAGGTAATCCTGCTTCAAGTGCTCCAAGCGGATACGTTCATTTTCGCTACTCGTTGGACATTGGGGAGAAGCCCCGCCTTGAAAAAGCTGTAATCGAGGCTACGGCAGACAACTCGTTCACACTCCAGATCGGCGGGAGACAGGTGCTGACAGGGGACAATTTCAACAAGATCTATTCGGCAGATATCACCTCTGCCGTGAAATCAGGCAAGAATGAAATCACGATTGCTGCAAACAACTTTGGCCCCGAGGCAAACCCGGCAGGTCTCATCGCAGCGATCCGACTGACCTATGCGGACGGCACGACGAAAGTCGTTGGCACCGATGCGACCTGGTCGGCTTCCTTGGATAAGACGAACTGGTCGGCCGCGAAAGAACTTGGGGGCGCCTCCATGGCGCCTTGGCGCTTGGGCACCGGCAACACTCCAAGGCAAGTGGCTAACGACCTATACCCCGACTACGACGACACGGCGGCCGTGCTTGAGCAAATGGGCATCGCCGAGGATTTCTCGGTGACCGGCCCGGTACGCCACACACACCGCCGTACCGAAACGCGGGAGATCTACTTCGTGTCGAACAGATCCGACCAGCCGTTTCGGGCGGATTGCACGTTCCGCGTGGTCGCCGGGCAGCCGGAATTGTGGAATCCCCGCAACGGCCAGAGACGGCCGCTGCCGCAGTACCAAAACGAAAACGGCCGGACGACGATCCCCATGGAGTTCGCACCGCACGAGAGTGTCTTTGTCGTCTTTGCACGCGGCGATGCGTCCGGGAGCAACAGAACCATTGCGGGCGGCATGAACTTCCCCAAGGCGACTACCGTGGCGACATTGGAAGGTTCGTGGGAAGTGTCCTTCGATCCCAAGTGGGGCGGCCCGGAGAATGCTGTCTTCGAGAAGTTGGTAGATTGGACGAAGCGGGCGGAGGAGGGGATCAAGGTTTACTCGGGCATCGCCACCTACCGAAAGAGTTTCGATCACCCCGAAGGGCTGCCGACGGATCGCAAAATCTATCTCGACCTGGGAACGGTTCACGAACTCGCCCGCGTCAGGCTCAATGGAAAGGACCTCGGCGTCGTTTGGTGTGCCCCTTGGCGGGTTGATATCTCACACGCTTTGCAGGCGGGAGGCAATGCCCTTGAAATCGAGGTGGCCAACCTGTGGCCCAACCGCCTGACCGGCGACGCCTCGAAACCGGAAGAGGAGCGAATCACCCGGGCGACCGCGAACCCGTACAATGCCGGGAGCACTCTTCTGCCCTCCGGACTATTGGGACCGGGTACCGTTCAGGAAGACAGCCCCTAGCATGGGAATACTGCCATGCAATCGTCTAACGCCGAACAAGCCATCGCGTCATAAAGAACCAGGAGCCCCTCCCATGAACTCCAGGGAACGTGTTGTGAGTGCCTTTGAGCGGAAAGGCTACGACCGCATTCCGATCAAGCACGAGGGCACGCCGGAAATCAACCAGATGATCATGGATCATTTCGGTTTGAAGAACATGGAGCAACTGCTCCGCGTGGTCGGTGACGACTTTCGCTATGTCGAGCCGGTCTATTGTGGCCCGGAACTGAAAACGTTTCCCGACGGCAGCGTGGAAGGATATTTCGGCGAGCGCTACAAGTACGCCGAGTTCGAGGCGGGCAAGTATCTTGAGGCGTGTCATCTCCCCTTCGCCGGCGTGACCCGGCTGGAGGATCTCGACCGCTCGCATTTTCCCAGCGCCGATTGGTTCGACTACTCGACCATCCGCCAACAGGCCGAGACCCTCCGCGAGCAGGGCTTCGCCGTCTGTTGCGGCACGGCCGGCGACATCGATCTGATCAACGGCATCTCTCGCGCCCGGGGGATGGAGCAAGTGCTGATGGACCTGATCGACGACAACCCGGTCTACCTGGAGATCATGCGGGCGCGGTTCGAGTTCTTCTGCGAGGTCCAAAATCGAACGCTGGAGGCGGCCGGCGGGTTGGTCGACTTCACGCACGCCGGCGAGGATTTCGGCAACCAGCGGGGACCGATGATCGGCCTGAACGTCTTCGATAAGCACTTTGCACCCAAGTACGGCAAGTACTTCGACATGGTCCATTCCCACGGCGCGCGGACGATGCTCCACATGTGCGGCTGTTGCGAAGCGTTTTTGCCGCGGTTGATCGAGATGGGCCTGGACGTCTACGACGTCGTGCAGCCGACCACCCCCGAGATGGAGATCGCGACGCTTCAGGAACGGTTCGGCGAGCAGCTCACCTTTTGCGGATCGGTCTGTGTACAGACGACACTGGCCTGGCATACGCCGCGGGACGTCGAGCGGGAGATCCGCCGCCGCTTGGAGCTATTCCCCACCGGCGGCCTGTTTCTCGGCCCGACCCACGCCGTGCAGGTCGGCTCGCCACTGGAAAACACCCTAACGATGTACCGCACCGCCGGCAGCTTGTGCGAAGAGATCGACGACTCGATCCTGTCCATTCAAGGCGGTGGGGGAGAGGTGGACAAGATCGACTTGGCCAAACTGTTCTGAGGAATAGGGAGGAACAGGCTGACTGCCCCGGGTTCTTGAAGATGACGGTCCCGGGGGACGTTCGCCAAGTCACACTTGAAAGGTCCCGTGAAAGGAACCTCACGATGCAATACGTTCATGATCTAACTGGCAAGCTGTTCGACGAGTTCGACTTCTGCGAAGCGCACCTCGGATTTCGCGTACCGGAACGACTGCCGCCAAAGGCTGAGTTGTACGTTTGGGGCGCGGTGTTTCATCCTCGGTATGACCCCGTTCCTCCGGAGATTGTGCCATCCCACGCAGCACCACTTGACCCTCTCTACGTAGCAGGGGAGGCAACCTTGACACTCAACGGTGTTGTTGGCGGGTCGATTGCTGTGTCGGTTTACGAGCCATCGTTTGAGCGCCCCGCTCCCGGGTTTCTTATCGTGGACGGTGAACAGGTGAGGCTTCATCGGGAGTGGAAGTGCCCGTCGGCACATTCATGTTATGAGTACGAGTTCAACTCTGTGCTGATAAACCCTCACGGCTATTGCATCTTGAAACTGCTTGCCTCTGGCGAAGCGTCTCTGCAATTTGACACGAGAGATGTAGTAACGCTTGGTGATCTAATGGCTGCGCCGGAGAAGTACGGTTGGGGTCGAGCGACGTTGCTCTGATGCAGAAGAAAGAAGTGCGTGAAATCGGGTGGCACAGGGGGGAGTCGCCCATCTATTGTTGCAGAACAGGCACGGTCGGCAATAGATGAACGGAAACGTTGAGCAATACCGATCACGAGGTAGAGGGCCATGCGAATCGAACCCTACGAAGGCCGCCCGGACATCCAACGCCTGATCGCCGCCATGCGCGGTGAGCCGACCGACCGGGTGCCGAACTTCGAAATCCTGATCGAGGATCAGCACGTTGAAAAGCTGCTCGGGCGACCGGCGGGCAACACGCTAGGCGTTGGTGGCGATCCGGCCAAGGGCAGCGAAGCCGCCGAAGGCGTGCGGCCCATGTATCCGGCGGACTATCTCGAACTGTGTCGCCTCATCGGCCAGGACGTGATCGTGCTGGAAAATCTCTGGACGCCGATCAAGCGGCGAAAGCCCGACGGCTCGGTCACCGCCTGGAACGACCGCAGCTTCAAGAGCCGCGCGGACCTCCAACGCATCGTCTGGCCCGGCGAAGCCGAGATCGAAGAGAAACTCCGCTACATCCGCGAGTACGTCGAGGCCGCCCGAGGCACCGGCATCGGCGTGATGTTCCTCTGCGGGTGCATCTTCCAGACGCTCTACGAGTTCGTCATCGGCCTGAACGACTGCATGGTGATGCTCGTCGAAGAGCCGGAACTGTTCGACGAGTTGATGGCCCGCTCGGCCGACTACTTCGCCGAACTGGTCCGCCGGGCGGTTGACGAGGGTGTGGACATCATGTTCCTGGCCGACGACTTCGCCTACAACAAGGGGCTGTTCGTCGAGCCGACGCGGTTTATGCGACTGTGGCGCCCGCATTTCGACCGCATTTTCGAGCCCGCCCGCAGCGCCGGCGTACCCATCCTGTTCCATTCCGACGGCAAGATCGACGACGCGGTGGAGATGCTCTTGGAGATGGGTGCCGATTGCCTCAACCCCATGGACCCCTCGGGCGTCGACTACCGCGACTACAAGCGACGTTACGGCGATCGAGTCAGTCTCTCGGGCAACGTCGATATCGCCTGGCCGTTGGTCAAAGGCACACCGGAAGACGTCGAGCGGGACGTGAAGGAGCACGCCGACGCGCTCAAACCCGGCGGCCGCTGGATCGCCGGCTCCAGCCACAGCATCGTCAACTATATCCCCCACGAGAACTTCATCGCGATGATCAACGCGATTCACGAGTACGGGCGGTACCCGTAGGGTGATCCTGTCCAGCGAAATGGGCTTCCCCGGTGATCGTGGACACCGGGAAAGGGGTGTATGATACCACGATTCCCCGGGGAGGATCGGCGATGTCGAAACGGAGAGTATTCAGCCGCGAGTTCAAGATCGAGGCGGTCAACGCACGCGAGGTGGCGGAGGGCGGTTGGTTGTGATACGATTCCGGTTGGTGACGGGTTACGGGGGCTCCCGTACCCGCCGCTTGCCCTGGGCTGATTGAAGAGCTACATTTGACGTAGCCTTTACCCATAATCGGCGAAGAAGAGGAACGTGCTCATGACCGAGGTGGTTCATTATTTCACCAGCAAGTCGGCGGGGATCGTGGCCGGTCTTCTGCTGTTGCTGGTCATGCTCGTGCCGCGGGCGATTCCCGAGGACGGTCCCCCGTTGATGACGTGGAAAGTAGTGGAGACGGCCGAGGACCTGCATAGCGGTATGCCGGCTCTCTTGGCCGGGGGTGCCGTGGCCGGTGGGCTCGCTCTGCTGTGCGGTCTGTTCCTGCGCAACCGGTTCCTGGCGATCTCCTACCTGATCCTGGCCGGTTTTGCCGTGGTGATTCTCTATCTCGCTGGGGTGGAACCACCGGTAAATATCCGCGTCGACTCGACGGCCTCGATCAGTGAGGCGATCCCCTTTCTTACGTCGCGGGTGCTGTTTTGGGTCGGCTGGGTGATCGTGGGAACGTTTCTCGTGACCACCGGGGTCCGATCGCGGCTGGGTTCCACCTCGCCGACGTGCATTGCGCAGATGATCGCCAGCGTTCTGTTCCTCGGGCTTTTCGGAATGTTCGCCTACGAGAGAATCTCGGCGATGACCCACATGCCGGACGATCTGGTTCCCGCTGTTTGGTGGACCACCGTCACTCAGGGGATCGCCGGTGGGCTATTGGCCTTGGCGGGGTTGATCTCCCTGCTCCATAGCTTCGCCTTTTCGACACCGAGTACCGAGACGACTCGGTTTGCCAGGGCGATCACCCATTTCGGATTGATCGTTCTGCTGGCCAATCCGATGATCGCCGCGACGGCAAGAAAGCCGGCGCTGGATTACTTCCTCCTCCATCTCCACCCGACGGTCATCTTCACTTGCCTGGCCGTCATTTTTCTCGAAGGGCTGATCGCATTTACCAGTGAGGTCGGCGCGCTGGTCTACAAGCCGACGATTGTTTACGAGGCGTGACACCTACTCCCACTGGTCGATCTGCCGTCGGATTTCGTCCCGCGAGAGCCGCGTCTGCGCAAGCGCCGACCGGGGATCGCCCGGCAGATCGTTGGGCAAGTGCGGGGAAGTCACGTCGTCGATTTCGTCGCCGAGTGACTCGAGCCACGCGGGCACGTCGTACCCGACGCCGCTGGGCTCCCGGGTGAAGTCCTCGATCCTCTCTTCGAGGAGCTTGAAAGACTCCGTCGGGCGGTCTTCTCGCAACTCGTCGAACGCAGGCCCCACCAGCGCGCGAAGCTGATCGACGGCCAGGGGGCGGATGAAGCGTTCGCCGAGCCGGTCGCCGATGCTCGGCAGGCGCATGCCGTACTTCTCGCGAAGCCGGGCGAAGCGATCAAGGTAGCGCTTGGCCACGTCGCCGGTGCGTTTGGCCACGGCCTGCTTCCACAGCCCGGCCGCCTTCTCGCGACCCGAACGAACCAGCACCTCATGGGCAAGCACTACGGGCCGAAGATTCCAGGCGACCCGATCGTACCCCGCGCGCAAGCGAAGGAAGTCCAAGAGCGTGTAGAGCATTTCCCCGCGGTCCGACTGCGTGGTGGTGCTGTTGTAATCGAGATAGGCGGGATAGTTTTCCAGCACGGCCTCAAGGGCCACCTCCAAATGCCGGGCCGCCTCGTCGCGAGGAAGCTCGGCGTCGAGATCCTCCAACAGTGAGAATTCCTCTTCGCCGTCAGGCAATTCCTGCAACGCGGCCAGGTAGTTATGGGTTCCCTGGTGCAGGATCGCCCTGAGGTTGCCGGCGTTCATAAAACGCTGCGTGAAGATGTCGTGCCCGTAGCGTTCGATAAATTGCCTAAGTTTTCGCCAGCGGCGTTCCTCGGAGACCGACTCGAGGACGGAAAGTCGGATATTCCGGCTGTGGGCAAGCCAACATCGCAACAGCGGCTCGGTGGCCCGTTCGAGGCAATCGGTCAATTCCGTATCGTTCGCGTCGGGGTCGGTCGCGGCGTCGATTTGCCAGACCTCCGAGGAGACGACCATGCACTGGACGATGGCCTTGTAGGCGATCTCGAAGAGGCGGTCGAATTCGGTCACTGCGCCGGGCCCGACAGGATGAGCCCGTTCCATTTTCTGGGCCGTTTCGAGCAATTGGAACGTCTCGCTGAGCAGTCCCATCCGGGGCAACCCTACCAGCAGGCGGCTGAACAACTGTTGCAGACATCGAGCGGCGACGATCTGCTTGGGCCGGCCTCCCCGGGCGACGGTGACGTAGAGCAACGGTTCCTCGGCCAGTGAGCCAAGGAGCTTCGGCCAAGCGGCGCGAACTTGCTCGACGTCGCCGCAAAACAACCCGCGAAGCACGGGCAGCGCCGGAGCGGCCCACTGCCCCAAGCCGTTGGAGGGGCGTTGCGTCGACATCGACGCCAGAATCAGGTAGGCGGCGTCCGACATTTCCACGCAGGCGGCGATCAGATGCTCCAAGAGCGACTCTTTCACTTCCGTGTGTCGATCGTACTCGACCATCGAGTCGTGCGTTCCGCTGGGAGCGGGTATCCGGTAGCGATGCACGGCCGTCAACAGTTGGGACAACTGCCGGTGATTCGCCGTGGCCCGCTCAAACCACCCGGCCAATACGTCGTCGCGGTCGGCCGGCGCGGTGGGCAACTTTCTCGAGGCCGTGGCGGCCAGATTCCAGAGGCGGGCGACCGTCCACAGAAAGCCCAGCCGCTTGCCGATCCGGTCCGCTTCCAAGATCAGTTCCAGATCGGTGACGGGCGTTCCGCCTTCGGCCGTCTCGCCCTCGAAACCATCGTCGGTACTGTCGCGATAGGTGACGTCCTCGTAGGCCGCCTCGAAGAGATCCTCCAGGGCGTCGCTATAGGCGTCTCCGGCCGGCGACTCCTCCTCGAAGACCTCCAAACGGGGCACGTTCCAGTACTGCTGGGCGTTGGCCTCCAGGTAGTCAAAGAACTTGCAGGTCCGGGCCCAGCAGTCGGCCGCCTGCTCGGGCGACGCAATTGCCGAACTCGCCGCGTCCCGTGCCGGTCCGAGCGCCTGGCCTTGTCCGTCGCATTGCCATAACGCCCGCATCCAGCGAACGGCCAGATCGTGAAACGAATAGGCTCCCTCGGCCAGGGAAATCTCCTCGGCGTGACTGAGCCATTGCATCAGCAGGGCCATCGAGGCGACGGGATCGGAGCGCTCCAAGAGCGCTTCGACGACCAAGGCGTAGGCCTCGGGCGATTGGAAGCGATCGACGTGTCCTCGCCAGAAGGCGATGTCGCCCGCGGCGGTACCCGCTTCGTGCCATGCGCCCACCGCGGTGGCGACGTGCCGTGCCGCCTCCCATGCCGCCTGTCCCGAGATTCCGTCGACGCCTCCCACCTCCGGAGCGGCGTATTTGTCCCACCACTGGGCCAGCTCAAGCAGGCTGTCGGAAAGCGTCTCCTGCAAGTCGCGCCGTCCGGCCGCGGCCGCCTCTTTCTCCAGCCGCGCATGCAACTCGAAGATCTCGTCGATCAGCTCGATCAGTTCGTCGATCCGCTGGTCGGGAACGCTGTTCTCAACGGCGGGAAACAAGGGAAACTGGCCGCCGAACCCGAGGATGTTCCAGGGGTCGACCATTGCGCCGCATTGGATCCCCCGGTGCAGAAGATCGACAATTCGCGGCAGAGATTCGGCCGCGCCGTCGAGTTGCCCCCGATCGGCCGCCAGATGCGCCGCGGTCAGCCGGCAACTGATTTCGCACTGCATTCGGGCCGAAGCGACCGGCACGACGGCGGCTTGGCGCGAGGCCGCTTCGGTGTACCCCATCCGGGCAAAAAGCTGAGCGAGCTGAACGTGCTGCAATTGGGTTGCGCGGCGCCGGGCCAACCGTTGGTTGAGATCCTGCCGGGCGCCCCCGAACGGCTGTCGCGCCGTTTCCGCTTCGGTTCGGAGCCGCTTTGCTCGCGCGCCCCGCATCCGTGCCAGGAGTTGTTCGTAGAAAGCGTCGCGATAGCCGGCAATTCGGGGCAAGAGGGAAGCCAGGGTTGTTTGTGAATCGTGGGCGCCGGGTGAGTCGCCGCCGATTGCCGAGGCCATCAAGATCGTGCCAGCCAGGACCGACGCCGCCTCGAAGAGCGCTTCCTTGTGAGGCAGCTTGCCACGGCCCTTTTTCCGCGCCTCGATCCGTTCGAGCATGGCGTCGAGCGTTACCTGCTGGAGCACGAACCGGTCGTATCGCCCGTCGTCGGTCAGGTGGTTTGGATCCCAGATTCCGAAATGGTGGTTCGGACGGCGGTTCACTGGATGATCGAAATCGTACGCCCGCGGGTCGAGGGCCAACTCCTCCAGTGCGTTTGGGTCGAACCAGGCTTGGCGCATCAGCGCGGGGTCGGTGGCCTGGAGAACATCGAGCGCGCCGGCGATCAGATCGCGATATTTTCCCGTCGCCGCCCCCACGCCGCGAATGTACAACGGGATCGGCCGCACCCATTCGTGGCGGTACGGCTGCAATTTCTGTTCCGATCGCAGTACGGCCACCGGGCGATAGCCGATGAAGTCGTTGAGCCGTTCGAGGGCCCCGTCGACGATCCGCCCGGTCTCGTCCCACGGTCCGCCGCATGCCAAGACGGCCTCGCACACGCGGCCGACGAAGAACGACGTGAACAAGGTCCGGTCGGTCTGGTGAAAGAGCAGATCTTCGTGGTGATGAAGATAGCCGGGCAGCACGTCCTCGCCCAGCAGATGCAACACGGCCTGGGCCTGTTCGACGTGGGCAAACGCCGCCGAACGGTGGGCCAACTCCGCCAGGGCCTCCTGCAAGAGGCTCAGCAGGAGCTGCCAGGTACTCGCCGGGGAGTCACTCGGCTGTTCGGTGGCCGGCCGATCCGCGTCGGCTGCCTCGATCCGGGCAAACAGCCGGTCGATGTTCTCCAAGAACCGCGGATCGGGGGCTCCCGACGAAAAATTCAGATAGCCGAGAACTTCCTCCATGACTTGCTGGGCGTCGGCGCCCAAACGATCCGGATCCATCGGCACGATCTCCGGCTGCTCATTTCCTGGTTCCACGAACTCGCAATCCGCCCAATAATCCACGCAGTGTCGTCAATTCGACACACCAGAACACGGGGCCCAAAGGCCATGCATGTTATACCGTGGAAGGGGCCACCGCCGCAAGTCACCGGGGGCTATTTGACTCCGGAGAGAAACGCTCGGTCCGCTGCGCTGAGCTTGTCGATCGGTGCAGATTCGGCCGGTGGGGTCTCGGGTGCCCCGTCACCGAAGGTCTCGGTCAACGCGAGAGGCGCAAGCGAATTGAAGAAAATGTGCCGAAAACCGGATCGAGTTCGCCGGTAGTGTCAACTCAGGGCGCCGCGACCGTGGTGGCTACCGGCGGGTCGGGGCGGAAATCCGCGGCGTCCCGCCATTTCAGATTGCGCTTACCTCGATAGAGGCCGTAGTACGGGGCGTTGGCGTCGATCCAGGTGACGACGCGGACGAACTCCTCGTGCGCCAAGCTTGCGCTGCACGGACCGCCCTGGCGACGGATCTGTTCGATCAGGTTGCTGCGGTGCGAACCGAATGTCAACGGCCGGACCGCGGGAATGTAGTTGTCTCGTGGAGTTACGTCGACCTTGTTGACCAGACCTCGACGGATCAGATTCTCGTACGACCGGTTGAACAGGGTCGTCAACTCGCCCGACAGGTCGAGCCCCGCGGCCGGTTCGGTGGCTCCGTGGCAGGAAACGCAATGGCGATCAAGCACTGGCTGCACGTCGGTTGGATAGTGGACCGTGCGCGGGACGGCGGCATCACCCGGTTGGGGAGCCAACGGAAGCGGATCTTCGCGCAAGGCCGACGGCAGCGTGCTGCGCGGCAGGGCGGCCGTTTGTCGCGATTCGTGGCAGCCCACGCAGGAACGGGTTTCGCCCGGCATCAGGTTCACGAATGTCCGCATCCGCTGTAGCTCCATGTAGTTTTCGTCCAATGCCTGAAAGTAGAGATTTCGACCCGGAGGAACGGTAAACAGGGCCGATCCGTCTTCATGCACGGGCACGATTCCGTGGACCCGTTTCACGGTGTAGTGCCCATTGAGGCTGATCGCCGGATGCTGCAATCCGATGCTATCGCCACACGCGGGCGAGACCCACGACGGGGCCCATGGCTTGGGCACGTCTTCCATCACTCGCAGATACTTAACACGCCCCCGCTCGATGCCAGTCATGCCCGCGTAGACGTCCTCGAGAAAGAGCGTGGCGTTCTCTTCACTCCCGCTTTTGGGCTCATCATTGGCCGGAATCCCGGCGAGTTGTTCGGCCGCGGGAATCCGGGGAGGAATCGGCCGCGGGCGAAGAGGCATGGGGCGGAAACACGAATACTTGTCGTCCCGATAGAGCAGTTGCCGGGTGCCCGAGCTGTCGAAATAGTAGATCGCATAGCCACTCGGGTTGTTATGCTTCGGCCCATGGCAGAACGATACGAGAAACAGGTCCTCGCCAAGCGGATAGGGGTTGGCATAGAAACCGGCACCCGGATTCGGCCAGCCGCCATGCGGAGGCAGACCGATGGCCGGGGTCAGGTTGGTCATCCCCGAAGCGAGTTGCTGGGAAACGCGAATATCGACCAGCAGTACCGATCCGACGGCCAGCGGCATGTGCGGCGCGCCGATGGCCACGATCTTGTTGCTGCCGGGAATCTGGCGAGCGTCCATCATGGCCGACGGCCGCGAGAGGTTGTTCTTATAGACATGCGCGCCGCCCGATCCGTCGGGACGCACGGCCCAGAGGCTCTGCACGTCGCCGGCACCTTTGTCGACGTATTCCCAGCGAGTGTAGAGCACGCGGCCGTCGTGCATCATCGTCGGGGTGAACTCGTTGATCGTGTTGCCCGAGATGGCGTGGATGTTCGAGCCGTCGGCGTCCATTACGTGCAGCGACGTGCTGGTGAAGTTAGGTGTGCAGAGCACGGCCCGCTTGGCTCGCGTGCTGGTGAAGACGATCCGGCCGCCCGGCAGGTAACACGGATCCAGATCGTCGTACCCGTGGCCGTACCGGGTATGCATGAGCGGTTCGTCCGGCCCGTCGTGGGTCAACTGCCGCAGCCTCTGGCCGTCGATGCCCACCTCGAAGATGCGATACCCCTGATCCGGGGCCGGCTTGTAGGAGAAGACGACCCGACGCGCGTCGTACGACAGATCGTAGTTGCCGATAATGCCGTCCTTCAACTCGGGGACCAACTCGGTCACCTTGCCGTCGGGCGCGACGGGCGAAAGAATGCACAGGTTGCCGCCTTGCAGGGTACTGCCGTCGTAATGATCGGTGTAGATGTGCGACGATTGGTAGGTGAAGCGGCGAAGGAACACGAGCTTATCAAAATCGGCCTCGCGCTCGATTGTGTCGCGAAGTTTGGCCCGGGGGCTATTGGGATCTTCGATGTAACTGCCCACCGTCGGCACGATCCGGACTTCGCTGAACCCCGTGTACTGGCCGAAGGCGCAGGGGCCAAAGTGCTTCATGCCGGCCAGCGCCACATGGGTCACCGCCGCGTGTCCCGTCAAGTCGATCAAGTCGGACGGCCCGGTCATGTCGGCGGCGTTGCGAGCGACGGGCCCTTTGTGGAAAGTCTGCCCGGCGCGGATCCGTTTCCACCCGGCGGCTTGGAAGTCGAACGGGCCGCTGCTGGCGGGAATCTTCGCGCCGCTGCCCGCGGTGGCGATGTAGATATCGGCACTGGCGATTCCCCGATTGGGCAAGGTTTTGTTATCCTCGGGACTGCCGCCGAACTCGAAGTAGTTCCACAACACGAGCTTCGCCGGGTCGCAACGCCCCTGAAGATCGACGACAAACCAGGCCGCATCGTCGCCACCGGGCCCCGGTTGCATCCAATTGCTGGAAATCGCCGCGCCATGCCGGTCCTCGGTCAGCCCGGTGCCGTTGACCGCTTCGCTGGCTCCGCCGACCGGTCCGTTCCACTTCCCCGACGCGATGGCCGAGACGTAACACACGGGCTCCGTCTCATCGCCGCACGACTCGCCCGGGAGGAAGCACGCGCTGGAGCCGATCAGCCCGGCTACTAAGAGGAAGCGGATGGCAATGGGTTTCATGGGTTCTTCCGTTTCTTCTATTTCGTTGGGGGAATGGTCAGCCCACTATATCCAACACAGAATTGTGGCCTCCTCGGCCATGAAAACGACCTGGGCTTCCGCCACCGGCTTCCCTTGGTACGTAACGGTTCCGTTGACTGGCATCGTGCCGGGCCGGCCGTCATCGGTGTCTCCTAGAGTTGCAGGGATACCTCGCACGGCCGAAATCGCATCTGGGCAGACACTTGCGGTCGTGCGGTTGGCAGACGGATTCAAGCATCAGTTTAGCCAATCCGCCCCCTCCCACACAAGAAACAGGCCTTTCGGGGGTTTTAAGGACAACACGACCTAAGGGAGGCCCGGGGCGGCTTGACCGCCAGTGTTTGCGGTGGAGGTGTGCCCCGTTCCGCGGAAATGGCTTGGGGAACGTTTTTCTGTTATCATGAGCCTCAGTTGGAGACCCTCCCCCGGGCCCTTCCCGCAATGGAAAGGGGGGCCCGCATCGTGTCCTGCCACCGATTCCCGAAAATCGCTCACATGAGGAACCATCGACCATGACTACCTCGCCCAACGCAACGTCCCACCAGCCCGGGTCCGCTCGCGCCGTCGGCAGACGGCACTTCCTCAAGTCGGCCGCGGTTGCCGGGGCCGGGCTGACGATCCTGCCCAGCGGCGCGCTGGCCGGTCCCGACGCGCCGAGCAACAAGCTCAACGTCGCCCTGATTGGCGTGGGCGGAAGGGGCCGGGCACACTTCGGAGCCGTCGGAGGCGAAAACGTCGTCGCTTTGTGCGACGTCAACGCGCAAGCTCTCGCGGCGGCCGCCAAAACATTCTCCGCTGCCAAACACTATGACGACTGGCGGAAGTGTCTCCAGCAGAAGGACATCGACGCGGTCGTCTGCAGCACCACGGACCACACCCACGCCTTCATTTCCAACTGGGCGCTCAATCGCGGGATGCACGTCTACTGCGAGAAACCGCTGGCCAATTGCGTGAACGAAGCCCGCGTGGTCCGCGCCAACTACTTGAAGAACAAGGACAAGGTGGCCACGCAGGTCGGCATGCAGCGCCGCTCCAGCCCAAACTTCGACCGCGTCCGCGAGGCGGTTCTCGACGGGGCGGTCGGCACGCTGAAGCACGCCCACGTGTGGGGGAACCGGCGCCACGGCCAAACGGCCTACCTGCCGGCCGGCGGCGATCCGCCTGCCCACCTGAACTACGATCTGTGGATCGGCCCGTCCCCGATGCATCCCTACAACTCGGGCTATTTCGGCGGATGCCTGAGGTGGAACATGTACTGGGACTTCGGAAGTTGGCAGGTGGGCGACATGGGCAGCCACACCATGGACCTGGCCTGGAACGCCATTGACGCCGGCCGGCCGACTTCGGCCGAGGCACACGGCGACCCGGTCAACTCCGACGTCGCGCCCAGTGCGCTGACGATGACGTTCGAGCACCCGGCCAACGACTGGCGTCCGGCGATCAAGGTGAGCTGGTACCAGGGCTCCCACAAGCCGAACGACATCGACGGCGTCCCCACCGCGCCGGGCCACGGGGCGCTGTTCGCCGGTGATAAGGCGTGCATGGTCGCGGACTTCGGCCGCCACGAGTTCTTCCCCCGGGACAAAGCCGCGGGCATGGCTCACTACAAGCCGCGTCCGGCGGAAGAGCGGATCCCGCCGGTGGGCGGCTTCCAGGCGCAGTGGGTCAACGCCTGCAAGGGAGACCTGAAGACATGCAGCAACTTCGACTATAGCGGCACGATGATTGAGCAGTTGCTCCTGGGGTTGGTGGCATTCCGTGTCGGCGAGAAGATCCAGTACGACGGAAACGCCGGCCGTGTGACCAACAATGCCGATGCGGACGCCTTGCTCAGCCGCAAGTACCGCGAAGGCTGGAAGCTGGACGGGTAGCAGCACATGGATCGGCGGCTTTCTCCAAGAGATGCGGCACTTCGTCGACTGCGTCGCCGACGATAGACGCGGTGAAAGTTGTTTCTTTGACACCATCCGGTGATTTTGTCGTCGAGATCGGCCCCGCGATTTCGGGGCCGATGTTGACAGGCGGCCGTTCTTGCCGATAGCATGAAATTACTCCTGGCCCCGCAACACTTGCCAAATCCCACCTTCTTCAAGGAGATCGGTCATGGTAATGCCAAGAGGAGTGATGTCCCTGCTGTTGTTGGCGACCTTCGTCGGCGTGGTGCGTGCCGACGAACAACTCGCTGCCGACCTGGCGCCGCCGGTGCTGATCGTGGCAGGAGAGCGGCCGGTCGAGTCCGAGACCGGCTTCGCTTCCCCCTGCGTGGGCGATTTCGATGGCGACGGAAAATTCGACCTGCTGGTCGGTCAGTTCCGTCAAGGCCCGTACTTTGATGCGAGGCTCCGAGTTTACCGCAATCTCGGCAGCAACACGGAGCCAAGGTTTGGCGACTTCGAGTGGTTTGTCGCGGGTGGGGAAATCGGCGGTGTTCGCTCGGGCTGCCACACCGGGTTTGGACCCCAGTTGGTGGACTTCGACTCGGACGGCCGGACCGATGTCCTTTCCGGCTCGGGGATGCCGGGCGAGGTCATCTTCTTCCGGCGACAAGAAGACGGGACCTTTGCCCCAGGTCGGCCGGTTGAATATGAGAAGGAAGATCCGGACCGCCCCTGCTACAATTTGGAGATGTTTGCCCACGACTGGGACACCGACGGCGATCTCGACTTGCTGATCGACCAAAGCGGGCGGATCCACCTTGTGCCCAATGAAGGCAGCCGGCGGAAGCCGTCTTTCGGAAGGGCGCGGCCACTGGAAATCGACGGCAAGCCGATCCGCGCGGCCGCGCCTTACGTGGCCGACTGGGACGGGGACGGAAAAGATGATCTCTTGGCGATCCGACGCGGGGTGCTCTGGTACCGCAACGTCGGTGAGCCGGGCAAACCGGTGCTGCAACCGCCCGTAACGCTCGTGCCCGAGAGCACGATGCCGAGTGGTTGGACACGCCGTCACGACGAACCGCCCAAGTTGCCCGCCGGCCCCGGCCACTATATCCAAGCGTGTGCCGCCGATTTCAACGGCGACGGCCGGCTGGATCTTCTGCTGGGTGATCGGCATTCAGTGACCGTCGAATACCCCGAACTGACGGAGCAACAACAGCAGGCCAAGGAAGCAGCCGACGCCAGACAACAGGTGGCATATCGAGAGTTTTCGGCACTGCGAACGGCCCCCGCCGGCGAAACGGACGAAGCACGCGCCGAACGAGAGAAGAAGCTCGCCGCGAAGAAGAAGCAGTACGCGGAGGCCTGGGCGGCAGCCCACGAATTCGGGCCGAAGAGGTATCGACACCACGGTTTGGTGTGGCTGTACGAGAGGTTGCCGGCGGCCGAAGAGAGGAAAGGATCCATTTCCGAGACCACGGTCCGCGACCCCAAACCTTAACGACCGTGAGTCTGCGGGATCGGAACAGAGTCTACGGCTTCGCCTTGAGTGGTCCGGGCAGTTCGACCGTTAGCTCGCCGCTGTAAACGGCCTTGGGGTCACCGTACTCGGCGAGCGTTTTGTCGAGCACGGCAATCGTTCGCGTGGCATGGCCATGGAACAAGGAGTTTCCGTCTGACGTGATGCTAATCGGCTCGTCGAGGTTCAGCAATTGGTCGTTCAGTCGGATCGTCAGACACGGCACGCCGTTGGCCTGGATGTCAATCTTCTGGCCAGAGCGATTTGCCGTGACTTCCGCTCGAGCCTCGGTGGTCTTTGGTTCCACGGCCAACCAATAGAAACGGGCATGCGTGACGTCGTCCTGCTTCCAGACAATTCGCGCCGGCAGTGGATTGCGCCGAACCTTTGCCATCCAGGGTATGGCAGCCGCGTCTTCGCGGTCGAGCCAATGCCCCTTATCCGCGTAGATCTTGACCCAGTGGACATAGCCGTCGGGATCGGCCTTGCGCAGGTCGGCCAACTTCCGCTGCCAATCGCCGGCGATCTTGTTCCGGTTGTAAGCGGCGTCGCGTCCGCCGACGTGAATCGTGAAGGCCGTATTT
Organism: uncultured Planctomycetaceae bacterium; assembly: GCA_964444795.1. Taxonomy (GTDB): domain Bacteria; phylum Planctomycetota; class Planctomycetia; order Pirellulales; family Thermoguttaceae; genus JABMRP01. The sequence goes on along the minus strand of CAYUIQ010000008.1, from coordinate 46,118 downwards.
CGCAGCCCCAGCGGGGAAGTTTCATTGGGATGGCCGGCCATCATGGCCGCGCCCGCCCAGCGGTCCGCCATTCGCGGCGCCAGTTGGAAGACGCCGTCCCCGCCCGCGGAATAGCCCATGATGTAAACCCGGTTCGGGTCGACATCCTCAAACACGATCATGTTTTCGATCAGCCGGCCGAACAGCCGGTCGATGTGGCCCTGGTGCCACAGGTTCCAAGTGTCCGTCGGCGCTCGTGGCACGACGTACACGCCCTCTTCGAGACGGTACAGCCGTTTTTGGTTTTCCCACTGTCCGTCGTTGACTCGCTTCGGAGCACCACCTCCTCCGTGCAGTGAGATGACCATGCCGCGACCGCCCTCGGGCTTGTCGCCGAAGGTCTTGTAGTAAAACGGCATCTTCAGGTCGCCGTCGGTCAACTCGCGGGCCTTCATTTCCTCGGCGCGCTCGAGGCGAATGCGCTGGACGTGGTCCTGCCACAGCAGTTTCTCGGCGTGTGCGGCGTCCTCGCGGGTAAGGGGAGTCGCCGCGAATGCCTCTCCGCCGAGCGGTTGTCGCTTGCCCGGTTCCAGGGCGAGGTGTTTTTCCAGTGATGCAACGGCAGCCTGCGAAGCATCTTCATCGCTTCTTGCTTTGCTCTTCTCAGCCGGAGGCGCAAGAATAAACGTAAAGGGTGTGTCTCGCTTGTCCACTTTGACGGTCGCTTCGGACGCGCGATCCCGATAGTGAATCGCAACGTGGTACTCCTGGCCGAGCGAAAGAGGCACGGTGATGTGGTCGTTTGCGTCGAATCGTTCGTCCTTCGCACTGCCCTCGAAAACGACTTTGCCGGCAGCGTCGGAGAGTTCCAGCGTGGCCGCTAGTCGGTCGCCCCCCGGTCGATCGAGCACGCGGAACATCACCGCGACGGCGCCGTCGGGTAGCTTTTCCGCCCGCCGCGTGTATCGATCGGTCACATTGACGGCAAAGACATAATCGACGCTGCGATCCCAAACGAGCGGAAACGTTTGCGGCGTGTGCCGGTAGCTGACCGCGTAAATCGCGTGGAGCGGGTGATCTCGCTCGGCCGAGGACGCGCGTCCGGCGAACCACGCCCGGTCCAACTGGTCGCCGGTCGGTTCGGCGGCCCCGGTGAAATGCCAGCCGTTGTCCCAAATCTCAACCCAGGAATGATTGCCGCTCTTGTTGGTCCACAACGGCGTGCCGGCGAATCGCGCGGGCACGCCGACCGCACGACACGCGTCGATCAGCAGGATGGCCAACCCGGTGCATGACGCGGTTCCCGACTCGATGGATTCGTAAGGGCTTTGATCCGGCCGACGACGCTTCCTCGAGTAACGAACCTCAAGTAGCGGGAAGATCTTCTGGTTCAGAATCGCAGCCGCCTCGGCCGGCGATTTAGCATCTTTGACAAGTGGCGCGAATTGCTTGAAAAAGTCCCCGCGACAGTTGTCTCGCCGCTCGTTGATACTCGCGTAGGGCAGCACATTGTTGAGAAATATCTCCTCGGGAAGCTCATCTTTCCAGGGCGAGCCGTTCCACGCTTGATACGCAAGTTGCGTATTCTCCAGTAGGAAGTCCGCCGATAAGCTCTTGAGGTCGTGCTCGGGCATGTGGGCAACGAGGAACTGCATGCCTTCCTGCTGCGAAGCGGGTGCCCTATCCAACGCCGCTTGAATCTGGTCCCGGTTCTTTCCGGCGCGGGCCAGGGCCGACTCCACGGACTTCGGCAGTTGGGCGGCGACCGGTGCGCGTGCCGCAAGGCAAAGGGCTACGGCCGTGAGAACGATTGGTATCCACGGATGTTTCATTGGACGGCGGACCTCAAAGACCAGAGAAGTAGTTTGTCGATCACCCCTAAGTGTACCACGAGTGCGTCCGCCTCGCTACGTCGTTCCGTTTGAACGGCCTTGGGAGAAAGGGACCACCATGTTCCGCGAGGTGCCGATTCGGGACCACCTTCAACCGTTCGCTCGGCGATGGTTCGGGGCACTAGCCCCGTGCGGAGTTCTCCGATAGACTGATCAACCCGGAACGATTTCCCCCGCGCGAACAGGTCGACATTCTGGTAAGATACGTGGATTCGGGCCTCGGAGAAGGCCGTCCCGGGACTTGTTGGGCGTCCATACGGAATTGAAAGTTATCAAAGGACTTGTGGTCATGGGAAGCGCGACGTTCCAATGTTTCGACCTGGAGCAAGCGGTGCGATCGATTGCCGCCGCCACGGGATTGCCCGAACGCCAGGTGCGGACCGCCATCGAACTGCTGGAGGACGGCAACACGCTGCCCTTCATTGCACGCTATCGCAAGGAGGCGACCGGCGCGCTGGACGAGACGGCGCTGCGAATGATCGAGGATGCGCTGGCCAAGGCACACGAGTTGGCTCGACGCAAGGCCACGATCTTGCGGACGATCGACCAGCAGGGGCTGCTGACCCCCGAGTTGCGACAGCAGATCGAGCAGTGCCAGGACAAGCAAGTGCTGGAGGACGTGTATCTGCCGTTCAAGCCCAAGCGGCGGACGCGGGCCGCGATGGCTCGCGAGCGCGGCTTGCAGCCGCTGGCCGATGTGCTGCTGAAGCAGCGGCCGCTGGGTCGGCCCCGGTCGGAGGTACTGCGGCCGTTTGTGAGTCCCGAGAACCAAGTGCCCGACGAGCAGGCCGCCATCGGGGGCGCCTGCGACATCGTGGCCGAGCGGTGGTCGGAGGACATCGAGACTCGCCGCTGGCTGAGCGAACAGGCGAGCGGATTCGGCCGTGTCCGCTCGCAAGTCAAGCGAGGCAAGAAGGACGCCGCCGCCAAGTTCGAGATGTATTTCGACCACCGGGAGCCCGTCAAGCGAGTTCCTTCGCACCGCCTGTTGGCCATGAAACGCGGCGAGGCGGACGGGCTGCTGCGAGTGGGCGTCGAACTCGATGACGACTACGTGCTGGGCAAGCTCAAGCCGCGCCTGGCTCACAATCGCCAGTTCGAGTTTCATCGGGAGTTGCTTCAGACGGCGGAGGACTGCTATCAACGCCTGCTCCTGCCCGCCACCGAGTCGGCCACGCTGCAGCAGCTCAAGGAGCGCGCGGACGACGAAGCGATCCAAGTCTTCACCCAGAACCTCCGCGAGTTGCTGCTGGCGGCTCCGGCCGGCCCGCGGGTGACGATGGGGATCGACCCGGGCTTTCGTACCGGATGCAAGGTCGCCGTGGTCGACGGCACGGGCAAGTTCCTGGCAAGTCGCACCATCTTCCCCACGCCACCGCGCGAGGACATCGCCGGCGCCGCAGTGACGTTGCGCGACTTGATCGCCCGTCATGACGTTCAACTCATTGCGATTGGCAACGGCACGGCCTCGCGTGAAACCGACACCTTCGTCAGCGGCCTGCTGAAGGAAAGCCGCCAGGGCAACGACGCCGGCAAACCGCCGACGAAGGTGATGGTTAGCGAGTCGGGCGCGTCGATCTATTCGGCCAGCGAGCTGGCGGCCCGCGAGTATCCCGATCTGGACCTTACGGTCCGAGGCGCCATCAGCATTGCGCACCGACTCCAGGACCCGTTGGCCGAGTTGGTCAAGATCGACCCCAAGTCGATCGGAGTCGGCCAGTACCAGCACGACGTGAACCAGACACAACTGCGCCGCGGCCTGGAGCGCGAAGTGCAGTCGTGCGTCAACTCGGTGGGTGTCGACGTCAACATGGCCAGCAGCTCGCTCCTGGCGCACGTAGCCGGGATCGGCCCCAAGCTGGCCGAGCGGATTGTCGGGCATCGCGATGCGCATGGGCGGTTCGACAGTCGGCAGCGACTGTTGGACGTTCCCAAACTTGGCCGCAAGGTGTTCGAGCAGGCAGCCGGGTTCCTGCGGATTCGCGACGGACGCCATCCCTTGGACAACTCGGCCGTCCACCCGGAAAGCTATCACGCGGTGGAGAAGATGGCGGCCAAGCTGGGCGTCGCCACCAACCAACTGATGGGCAATGCGACCCTGACCGCCGAGCTCGACGCCCATGAATTCGTCGACGAGCATTGCGGCCTGCCGACGGTCGAGGACATCCTTGCCGAACTGGCCAAGCCGGGGCGCGATCCGCGCAGCGAGTTCAAGGTGGCTCAGTTCGCCGAGGGCGTCAACGACCTGGAGGACTTGAAACCGGGGATGATCCTGGAGGGAGTGATTACCAACGTCACGAAGTTTGGCGCCTTCGTCGACCTGGGCGTGCATCAGGACGGACTGATCCACATCTCGGAGCTTGCCAACGAGTACGTGCAAACCCCCAGCGACGTGGTCTCCGTCGGCGACGTGGTCCGCGTCAAGGTGCTGGAGGTCGACCTCCAGCGCCGCCGCATCGCCGCCTCCCGAAAGCAGGCGTGAGCCATCGCGCATCGATCGCGGCAGCGCCGGACCGCGTGATAGACTTCAAAGCACCGATTCGCACTCCGCGACCTTCCGGGCGTAGAATCCGTCGGTGAGAAGCCACTCTTGGTAGAGCGCCTTGAGCTGGCGGAGACGGCCGGCTACCTGACGCTTGCTGAACTTGACCGCTGCCGGATCGGCGGGCGCAAGCTTGGCCATCTCTTCCTCGCTCAACTCCGGCGGGACGCGTTTCGACGGGGCTTGGTAGGTCGGGTTGTAGACCATCGCCTGTAGTTCCTCGGCGGGAACGAGATGCCGCCAAAGGAATGCTTGCATGCGATCTTCGGCGGGCACGGCCTCGTGGACGAGCTGCTCTTGGCCGACCGCCGCGCTGCCTTCAAAGGCCAGCGTGACCGGCTCGGCGGTGCGTACGAGACTGGTTTTCACGCCGATTTTCGCCATCTCCTTGTCCGCCGGCAGTGTGACGGCCCAGGACATGAATCCCTCCGGGGCGTCCTTCAATTGCAGCTTGATGACGCCGTCGAAACCGTCCTTGCGGATTGCGTAGACGTTCAACGAGGCGCCCGATTTGCTCCGCATTCCGGCGCTGGACGGCACGACACGCAACTCGAAGTCGGGACGCGGGGCGCTGATCCGCAACCGGTAGGCATACTCCTGGCCGCCGCCACGGGCCGTATCGCCCAGATGAACAAAGTAGGTTCCGTCCGAAGGCAGCTCGATCATCAGGTAGGAGTCGGCGTGGTGGGTATTCAACCCTGAACCCGGGTCCGAACAATCGTCGTTCAGCGCCAGCAGCTTGCCGTCGGCGTCGGTGATCTTGAGCATCGAATCGACCGGCGAATCGAGCCGACGCGCATGGACCTCGGCGACGATCTTGTCGCCGGCGCGGCCTTCGATTGCAAACACGTCCCAGTCGTCCGGCCGATCCACGCGCCCGTTGATGATGATCGGAAGCTCCACTTTCTGGGCGTGCGACCGGTCGTCGTTCGACTCCCCGTCGAGGCACTCCGGCAATGTGTCCAGTGCGAACGGCAGGCGGTTGGAGACCAAGTCGCCTTTCTTCGCGGCCAGGAGGTGGACTCCCGGCGAGGCGTCCTTCGGCGGCGGCGTCAATCGGGCGCCATCGAGATTCCATCCGCTGGTCTTGATCGACACCGGCTCGCCTGCCCGGCCCCCCAGCGGAAAGATGCTCGTCACCAGCGGCATCTCGCCGACGGTGACGCGATAGACAAAATCCTCGCGGCCGCGGTAGATGGCGTCGTTGATACTCAACACGTACTCGCCGTCCTCGGGCACCTCGTAGTAGATTGTCGGATCGGGATGGAAGCGAAAGTCGTCGTTGTAGGCCACTTCCTTGCCGTTGGCGTCGTGAAGCGTCAGCACGGGCTGAAACCAGCCGGGAACGGCGTCGGCAATATAGGGGATCAACTGCCGTGCAAAGGTCGACATGACCAGCCGTTGGCCCTTCTTCGCCTCGAAACGGTAGCGGTTCACTTCGCCGGAGGCGATCTGGCCGTTCATCGTGCAGGGTACCGTGACCTGTGCCTCTTCCTCCTCCGCCGGTCGCTTGCGCTGGGCAAGATGCTCCTTGCCGAGCACCTGGAAAAGGCAGGTTTTCATGGGCTTCCGGGCGACTTCCGGCACCTGGCCGACGTGGAACGGGAGCGGATTCGTCATGCCTCGCTGGGTGACCAGCCGGATTTCCCTCGGGCCGGGTTCCGCGTCGGGAGCGATCGTGACTTCGATAAAGGCAAGCTCGGAGTGGGCAACGACAGCCGGCCTGTTGACCCACATGCCGATTCTCTTCTGGATCCGCGCGATCATTTCCCTTGTGGCCGGGCTCACCTTCTGTTTCGCTTTTGTCTTCTTGGCCACTTCCCGAGTTAGCCCCTTGAGTTGTTCGCGCATGATCTGGACTTCCTGGTTACTCAGCTTTCGGTAGTATTGCACCACCTTGGCGGTCACGCCCTCGCCGGAGACCACGGCATCGTCGACACCGTACATACGTTGTCCTCCCAGTTGGACCTGAAAGGTCGTGCCCCGCTGGCCGCCGGCGGGATAGACGTATCCGATGTAGGCCGTCTGCTGCGCTTGGGCGTGGAGTGCGGTTGCCAGCAATCCGGCCAGTGCCAACATCGAAAGACGTAAAACTCTACTCATGACCCGCTCCAGTCAATGCGCGATGAAAACGATATACGAAGACGATGCCCGTTGGCGGACGATGGCTACATGATCTCCGTCAACAGCCCGGCCGACTTCACGCCCTCCGCCTCGGTGGGCAACACGTGGGCCTCCAAAGCCAGCGGATGGGGTAGCTTGGCGCTGGCGTCGATGCCGGCCAACTGATAGATGCTGCCCAACAGGTCGGCCGGATAGACGGGCCGGTCTTTCACCTCTTCGCCCTTTTCGGTGGAAGAGCCGACGATCTGGCCGCCTTGGAATCCGCCACCGGCGACCAGTACGCTGAAGACCTTGCCGTAATGATTGCGTCCACCGTTCCAGGGTGGCTGCCAGTCGACTTTGGGTCCTCGTCCGAACTCGCCACAGCACCAGACCAGCGTGCTCTCCAGCAGGCCGTGATCCTGCAAGTCGGCAAGCAGGGCCGCTAGCCCCTGGTCCAGTTGGGGCGCCTGCCGTCGCATGGTTTGGAAGTGGTTCTTATGCGTGTCCCAGCCGCCGGGATAGTTGATGACAATGTAGGGGACCTCCGCTTCGACCAGTCGCCGCGCCGCCAGGCAGTCCTGTCCGAAGGTGTGCAGGCCGTAGCGCTGGCGCAACTCGGGTTTCTCCTTGGAGAGATTGAATACTTCTTTGCCGGCGCCCAAGATCAACTCATAGGCCCGTTCCTTGGCCTCCTCGGCGGCCACCAACTGGGGATTGCCCGCCATGGCGCGTCCCATGGTGTTCATTTTCCCCAGCAACTCGCGCCGGGCCTTTTGGCGGTCGTCGGTGATGCTCCGGGCGACGATTCCTTCCACCTCGAACCGCTCCGCGTTGGGGTCGCCGCCGGTGGCAAACGGTTTGCACTTGGGACCCAGAAACCCCTCTTCGGAGAACCGCCCCTGCGGCCTGGTGAGCACAATGTAGGGCGGCAGCATCCCCTTATACCCGGGACTCTTCATCAGCGAAAACACGGCCCCGACGCTTGGATAGGCCAGCCGCTCTCCGCGGGTGTGGCCGGTCTGCATCAAGTAGGCCGCCGTCTCGTGGCCGTTGATGCCGTGAGTCATGCTGCGGATGAGAGAATACTTGTCGGCCTGCTTGGCCAACTCGGGAAACAGGGCACCGAGTTGAATACCGTCGACGTTGCTTTTGACCACGTCAGGGAACTCGCCCATGTATTCTCGGCCGGCTTCCGGTTTCGGGTCCCAGGTGTCGTTGTGCGACATGCCTCCCCAGAGGAAGATCTGGATCACCGACTTAGCCTTGACGACCTTCGGGGCCTTCTTCTTGCCCTCGGCGGCCAGGCAGTGCGAGCCGAAACCGCCGGCCAAGAGCGCGCCCCCGGCACCGCAAAGGCCGCGGTGCATGGCTTCACGTCGGGAGATCCGCATACCACCTCGTGAATGGTCGTTCCTACTCATGTTTGTTGCTTCCTTGGTAATTAGTGCCGATAGAGAAACTCGGGACTATTGATCAAAGACCAGGCGATGTCGATTGCCGCGTTACGTCGATTCGAAGTCGCCTGGACATACTCCGCCACGACCCGCAGCTCCTCGGCCGTCGGCTCGCGTGAGAGAATTGTCAGGTAGAGTGTTTTCACAATCTCCGCCGGTGGGCGGCCGGAGGCGATTAACGCTCTCATCGCCGGCCCCTGTTCCAGCTTGTTTTGGATATGACTCGAATTCAACAGGTGCAGCCACTGGGCTGAGTCGATCTTGTTGATGCGCTCGTTCGCCGTGCCGGTCGCCCGCGCCGAACGACCAAATAACGTCAGGAACGGGCTGGTGATGCTGCCGTCCGCCAGGGCGATCGCCGGCTGGTCCTTCGGGATATAAGTGAAGGGCTCCGGGATCGCGCTGGTGTAGAGATCCGTCGTGCCGGTGATCTTGTTCACCGCGTCGATCAACACCTCGGCTTCAAGTCGGCGCAACGGGTAGGTGGCAAAATTGGCCTCGGCCTGGGGATGGTCGAACCGGGGCAGAGACGAAAGCTGATACGTGTTGGACATCAGGATCAACCGGTAAAGGTGCTTCAGATCGTAGTCGTGGGCGATCAGCTCCTTTTCCAGGTAGGCCAGCAGTTTGGGATTGCTCGCCGGGTTGTCGTCCCGAATATCGTCCGGCTCATGGATAATTCCGCGTCCTATCAACCACGCCCAGACGCGGTTGACGATGCTTCGCGTGAACCAGGGGTTCTCCGGGGTGATCAGCCAATCAGCGAAGACCTCCCGCGGATCCTGGTTGGAGGGCAACTCGATCTTGGTTCCGTCAGGAAAGACGGCCACCAGGGGCCCGGCGACGGCCAGCGGCTCGGTCGCCTTTTCGGGGTCGTCCTCGGTGGGCCGTGCTCTCGTCGTGGTGATCTTGGCCTGTCCGGGCGCAACGCTGGTGGTCAGGGTGGCGGACTTGAGAGGATCCCAAAAAACGCTTTCCTCCTTCCACTCGCTGGTCGGCTTGTATCCGATCTGCGAAAAGAAGACGGCCGTGCCCGGCAAGCGGTCCGTCGGCCAAGACTCCGCTCGGGCTCCCATGAACGCGAGCACCGCGGCGGTGGCGATGCCCTCGGGTGTCTTGTTCTGGATGCCGCGGTAGAAGTTGACCGGCCCGACGCGGAAATTGCTGCCGCTGGAGGTGAGCATCTCCCGGACGAACTGGTCGTACGGCTTGTTCTCGACGATCGACGCGCGCACCCAGCGGTGATACGCCTGGGCCGCGTTGGGCCAGAGGTTGATGGGGAATTCCGCCTTGATTCGCAACACGTCGCCCCATTTCATCGACCAGTAATCCGCGAATTCATTCCGCTCCAACAGTTGATCGATCAGGGTACGCCGTTTGTTCTCCGTGTCCGGATCCGCAATGAACTCCCGGGCCTCCTTCGCGGTGGGCAGCGTGCCGATCACGTCCAGATAGGCGCGTCGTACAAAGACCGCGTCGGAGCAGAGGACGGGTTGGATCTTCAACGACGACAGCTTGGCGAAAACGATCTTATCAAGCTCGCTCGTAGGGGCCGGCGCGGTGGTACTTTCATAGATGTTTGGCGCGTTCTCGGCCATCGCGACTCCGCCCGCGACGGCCATGAAGACGACCGCCAACTTCAAGCATGTCTTCCTCATGCCGTCTTAGCTCCGTACAGGGGTTCCGTTTGTTATGTCGTTTGAACAGGCAGGCCTAAGGGGAGTTTTTCAACGGGTGGGTAGCCGTGGGGGCCCGAAGCAGATCCAGGTTCGCAATACCAACCATCATACCAAGTTGCCTCCACCTCTTGTGTAGCATCCGGGCAGTTTTTTTCCGGTGGATGGCCATTTTCTTGGGGGTGACCGGTGTTGTGCGCAAAGCGGGGAACTCGCGGATAGCCGTAACCCATGTGCTCTCAAGCAGTTGCGTCACAGGAGATTTGACCACGTGAGGTTCGAGCAGCCACCGGGCGGGAATCCCCAGCAACGGGCGCATCCGACGTGAGATCAGTCCCGCGGCTACCGGCACACCGCATCGATGATGCGAACCATCGTCTCCTCCACCTCCTGGGCAACCGTTTCCAGTTCAGACCGACCGAAGAGACCCAGCAATGCCGTCGGCTTGAGGGTGGATACCTTCACTTTGCCGCCCTCCTGGTACACCGAGATCCGGCAAGGCAGTGCATTGGAAATCGAAATGTCCGTCTCCAGGACGGTCTTTGCCTTCTCTGGGCTGCCCACCTCTAAGTTTCGGCATTCGGCTCCGAACTCCACACCCTTGGCTTGCATCTTCTGTTTCAGATCGTGAACCCCAAGGACGCCAAATTTCTCGGCGGCGGCAGCCTCCTCAAGTTTCTTGGCGACGTCGTCAATCGAACCACTTGCCTCTCGAACGTATAGCATGGAAAATCTCCTACAAGTTTTCCTTTCCTCGCACAACTCGAAATGCGCCTGCGGCCCTAAGCGTAAGTAATTGTTCACGTTCCGTGCCTTCCTCACGAAAAGATCGAGCACCTCACCCATCATAGCGAATTATCGATGGAGACCAAAGGAGGCCTTGGAAACTATCCGCCCGCATGAGACGCTCGGGCGATTCCGTCTCCGTGGGCTCTGGCTTCCAGAACGCCGTCAGGATTATCGAGAGGATCTGCTCGCCCTGTTCCGGCCCTTCTGCAAGAGCGAACTCCGCGCAGGAGTTGGGCTCAATTTGAGGTGCCTTCTACGTCCTGTAGTATGCTATGGCATGCGCGCCAAGCCACAGGCCCGTGGAAACCACGCCCAGAACCGTTGCGTAACGACGCCAGTGGGTCATCGTCGCGGGGTCACCGTCGGATGTAGTCCCATGAAGGTATCGGATATCAACGTACCTCGCGGCGAGAAGGGAACCAACGATTGCCCAGTAGAGAGCATCTGCCATGCCGAGCACACTGGAGCGATGCTGGAAAACACCATAGGCGCAAAACAGCAAGAGCACATTTCCGATCAGCATCCAGAAGAGCCGCAAGAGGCAACCTGCTGGAGGATCGAATTTGTGGTCCTCGTACTTCGGCTCTTCCATCGTACTCTCCCGGGTCACTCTGCACTTTTCAGGGTGGTGGGCCGTCTCGCCGGTCAAGGATTCCGCCGTTCATCGGTTACTGAGGCAACAGACGCAAGGCATATCCGGGCCTCGATTCGGGGTCGAACCACCGATTCCAATCTGGGTTAGCGCTCAGAAGCCTGATACCCCCGTCGACGTTCTCGGAAACGACCCAAATCGACCGAGGCATCCAGGCATCATGCGCATCGTGAATTCGCAGCCGGATCTCCTTGATCTGCGTGTCGTCAAGATGGTCCGCTTCCGACAAGACCAATTCCTCGCAGCCGGTTTGCCCCAGCTCGCGATCATTCTGCCGGGGGTCTCCAAGGTCGTCCCAGACTTTCCCCCCATTGGGGGATGCTATCTCTAGCCGAAGCTGAGCGCGCGTACCTGCATAGGTTTCGCTGGCTGTGACGGTGAACAACCAGAGACGCTTGATTCTGGCCATCTCGCGTTCTCCTGACCGGGGACGATCCTGGCGCCTTGTGCGCGTTCAGTTCGGGCATAGTCGGCCCGTCTAGTCGAGTTCGAGCCGGGACGAACATTTCATGCATAGGATGGTATATGGGATGGCGTTGAGCCGGACCTTGGGGATCTTTGCGTCGCACTCCTCACACACGCCGTAGATGCCGTCTTCGATACGCTCTAATGCTGCTTCGATTTGTTCGAGAGTCCGGTCCTTGCTTTCCATCAAGGTCAACGTGAACTCCCGCTCGAAGTTGTCGGTGCCGACGTCCGCCATGTGAATTGGCATGGCAGACAAGTCGCCGGTGGCTTGCATGGGCGTCTTCTCCAGCACGGCGTCGGCCATCTGGCTTACGTCGCCCCGGAGCCGGGCTCGCAAGGCGAGAAGCCGCTCTTTGTACGGTCTTGAGTCTTCCGCATTCATAGCCTTAGCTCCAGATCGTCTTGACCGTCAAGTTGCATCGCGCATGAGATGTCCTCCACCGGCAGACGTCGCCGCTGATATACTCTCTTGCGGCGTTTACGCTCGATGGCTCGCGCCACGGTTCTCCCGGCGCGGTTGCTCGCCCGGGCGACAGCGGCACGCAGGTCTTCGTCGTTGTCGTCGACGGCAATGAGGCTACTGCCGGAAGCCCGCAGCTTGATCACAATCTGGCAATTCTTGTCGATCCCTCCGCGGGGTCCATTGGCATCCCCCACCCGTACGCTCACGTGATCGATTGCCGGGCCAAATCGCCCCAGAGCGAAGTACAAACGGCGGTCGACGTACTCGCGAAGGCCTGTAGTTACTTTGACACGGTCGCCGGAGACCGAGAATCGCATGGCATCCTCCTGGGCTTGTCGTGTGACGTCGCTGATGATTCTTTCTTGTCTCACCCTTGTCATTATCCGCACAAGGAGATATATTGACAAATAGAATTTGTGTAGTGTTCCCATAGGTAATATCTATACATGATTGCTAGCATGGATTGGCTCAACTACCACCACCTCTTGTACTTCTGGACCGTCGCGCGCGAGGGCAGTATTTCTCGGGCCTGCGAGCAACTCCACGTGGCTCAGCCGACCATCAGCAGTCAACTGCGGAAGCTGGAGAAATCGGTCGGCGACCCATTGTTCAAACGGGTCGGGCGCAATCTGGTCCTGACCGAGACCGGGCAACTGGTACTGCGGTATGCGGATGAGATCTTCTCGCTCGGGAAAGAGCTGGCGGATGTCTTGCAGGGAAGGCCGACGGGAAGTCCCTTACGGTTCCTGGTAGGCGTGGCCGATGTCTTGCCCAAGCTGATCGCGTACCGATTGCTCGAACCCGCGTTGCAGCTTCCGGAGCCGGTTCAGTTGACGTGTGACGAGGGCAAGCTCGATGACTTGCTGATGTAACTCGCCGCACACCGTTTGGACATCGTGCTCTCCGATTCGCCCATCGGACCTACGGTCAATGTGAGGGCGTACAGCCACCTGCTGGGTGAATGTAGCGTGTCCGTTTTCGGCCGGGCTGAACTGGCTCGGAAATTCCGTCGGGGGTTTCCCCGGTCTCTTGATGGTGCGCCATTTCTGTTACCGCTGGGTCGCACGGCCCTGCGGCGATCCCTAGACCACTGGTTTGAGTCTCAGAACATTCGGCCCCAAGTTGTGGCCGAATTCGAGGACAGCGCACTCTTGGGGGTCTTCGCCCAGGAAGGAGTCGGGCTCTTTGCCGCGCCGTCGGCTATCGAGAAAGAGATTTGCCGGCAGTACCGCGTTCGCCCGATCGGGGAAGTGCCGGACGTTAAAGAACGGTACTACGCCATCTCGGTCGAAAGGAAGCTGAAGCATCCCGCCGTGGTGGCGATCTCCGAAACCGCTCGCGAGGAACTTTTCGGCACGCCATGACAACATGATCGGCAAGTCGGTGGCGAATGCATATCGGCCTCACACAGGAGCGGAAGCATGGGAGACATCTTCGACATCAGCATGGAACGTGCGCCTGTATGGGCCAACGGTCTGGTAGTGTTTCTGACCGTTTGCGTCGTCGGCGGCGGAGCACATCTATTGGTCGACTCCGCCACACGGATTGCCAAGCGGCTGGGCATCTCCGAGTTGGTCATCGGGCTGACGGTGGTGGCGTTGGGAACCTCGGCACCAGAATTCGCGGTTACGCTGATTGCCGCCTTCAAGGGTCAAGGGGACATTTCGGTCGGCAACATCGTGGGTTCCAATATCTTCAATCTCGGGTTCATTCTTGGTGGCTGTGCCATTGTGCGGGCAATGCCGACGAACTCCACGCTACTCTGGCGGGACGGTTCGGTTCTTGCCGGGACCACGTTGCTGCTGTTGGTTCTCATCGGTTGGGACCTGCGGCTCGACCGGTACGACGGCGTACTGCTACTGGTCTTGCTCGGCCTTTACTTGGGCTACCTGTTCATGAAGCGCAAGGTGTTGCCGGAGAATGAACGGGGAATCAAACCCGTGGTCCTTGGCAAGGACAAACATTCACTTCCGAGAGACTGCCTCATGCTCGTTGTGGGGTTGGCGTGCATTGTCGGTGGATCTCATCTGCTCATCGGTTCCGCGTCAGCGATCGCCAGAGAAAGCGGCATCAGCGAGTGGGTGATCGGGGTGACAATCGTTGCCGCCGGGACCTCCGCTCCGGAACTGGCCACCAGCCTGGCCGGTGTGTTGAAGGGTCGTTACGGCATCAGCGCCGGCAACCTGATTGGAAGTGATATTTTCAATCTGCTGGGCGTACTCGGCCTTGCCGGGATGTTGCGGACGATCGAGGTCGACGTGGCCGCCCGCGTATCGCTGGTTTCGTTGTCGGCGATGGTATTCCTCGTTTTGGTGTTCATGCGAACCGGGTGGCGGGTATCTCGTCTGGAAGGACTTATTCTCGTCGCCATCGGGTTGGCACGATGGGTGCTTGACTTCTTGCCACGACTCTCGTGAGACCCGTTTTCAAGCCAGAAAGAACCACCGCGGGCAAGAGGGCCATGATCGTCGGACACGTGCCAGCCGGTGCGGTTGTCGGCCGGGGCGGGTTCGGCCTGGTTGCGATGGACGCGAAAGAGATCGAGCAGGGGCGTCCACCGTGGTTAGCGAGGAAGCAGAGGCGTCGGCAGCCTTACGGCTTGTTGTTACCGAGTCCGCGTGTCATTTCCAACCCGTGCGTGGTACAATGGTGGCGGTGAGAATGATAGGTGGTGTTGAAGAACACCAGCCTGGCCCGGCGTCGATAATACCGTGCATGGAGATGACGGATGAGCGATTGGAAAACGACCGTGTTGGTCTCGACTGCAATGTTTCTGGCGGTGGCCGGTTCGGCCCTGGGAGAGCCGGCGGCGAGTGATTTGCCGCGGGAATCGGGCGTCAGCGGCGGCGTGGCGGTACACATCGGCTGCGGGGATGGCAGGATGACCGCGGCGTTGCATACGGATGACAGGCTGCTGGTGCATGGGCTGGATACCGACGCGACCGACGTGGCCAAGGCCAAGGTGCATATCGACTCGCTGGGGTTGTACGGCAAGGTCTCGGCCGAACAATACGACGGAAAGAACCTGCCCCATGGCGACAACATCGTCAATTTGATCGTGCTTGAGGACGCCGCGAGGTTGACGGCCAACGAAGTCGCTCGCGTGCTCGTGCCCAACGGGGTCGCGCTGGTCAAGGGCGACACTCTGAACCTGACGGCCGTGGGCCTGGAGAAAACCGGCGGACCGGACGGCTGGATCCAATACACCAAGCCGTGGCCGGCGGAGATGGACGAATGGACGCATTTCCTATACGACGCGTCGGGCAATGCGGTGAGCAAGGACGAGAAGGTGGGCCACCCGCGTCACCTGCAGTGGTACGCCGGGCCGCGGCACACGCGGCACCACGATGCGCTGGCCAGCTTCAGCGCGATGACTTCCAGCGACGGACGCGTCTTCTACATCCACGACGAAGGCGAGATTTCCGTCATCCATCGCCCGCCGGACTGGAAACTTGTCGCCCGCGACGCGTTCAACGGCAAGCTGCTGTGGAAGCGCGACATCCCGACGTGGATGACACACCTCTACAACTTCCGCGCCGGGCCCAAGCAACTGCCCCGCCGCCTCGTTTCGGTCGGCTCCGACGTCTACGTCACGCTCGGCTTCACCGCACCGGTGATGAAGCTCGACGGCCGGACGGGCGAGACGCTGCTGACCTACGAGAACTCGGAGAAGACCGAGGAGATCATTCACCACAACGGTATGCTGTTGGTGGTCAAGGGCGACCCGGACATCCTGCTCGACAAGTCCGACGGCTGCCACGGTTACTGGGAGCTGGCCGAGCGTGAAACACCCACGTCGCCAAAGTCGATCATCGCCTACGACGCCACAACGGGCAAGAAACTCTGGGACGCAACCGGCGAGAATCTCAAGCACATCACGCCGCTGTCGCTGTCGGCCAAGGGCGACAACGTTTACTACCTTGACAACAACGACCTCCGCTGTCTCGACGCGAAGACCGGCATGCCGCGATGGAAGTCGCCGTTCGAGACCGAGGGGATGTTCATCCGCAGCTATGCCCCGACGGTCGCGATCGGTGAGGACGTGGTCACGCTGCTGAAGTGGGACCGTATACGCGGCTACTCGATCAAGGACGGATCGACGCTCTGGGAGAACAAGGGCGCCATCGGCTTCGGCTCGCCGGGCGACCTGTTCCTGATCGACGGCAAGCTTTGGACCGAGCCGCTCTCCAAGTCGATCTGGCGAGAGAGCACGACCGACCGCGAGGGGATTGTCCGCTCGGGCATCGCGATTCCCAAAACCAACTTCCTCAACGAGGCCAAAACGAGCGTCGCCGTGGATATCACCACGGGCGAGATCACCGACCTGCTGCCGTTCGCCCACAACCAGCACCACCACCGCTGCTACCGCGACAAGGCCACCGAGCGCTATCTGCTGATTGGCTATAGCGGCATCCAACTGGTCGACCTCGAGACGAGGCAGAGCACCACCAACCAGTGGGTCCGCGGGATCTGCCAATACGGTATCCTGCCCGCCAACGGCTGCATCTACGTTCCGCCCGACCCCTGCCAATGCTACTCCAGCGTGAAGATCAACGGATTCTTTGCGCTGTTGGAAAGCAACTCGATGGACGACATCGAGATCGCATCGGTGGTCGAAAAGGGACCCGCCTTCGGCCGGAATTCGCAATCGGTCGGCCAGAATTCGCAATCGAACGACTGGCCGACGTACCGGGGCAATATCGCGAGGAGCGGAGCAACCGGCGCCCAAGTCGCCGACAAGCTGACCACCAAGTGGGAGGCCGCTATCGGCCCGGGCATTACCGCGCCGGTCGTCGCCGGAGACAAGATCTACGTCGCCGAAAAAGACGCCTACACGGTCCATTGCCTCGACCGGAGCAACGGCAATCCGGTGTGGAAGTTCCTGGCCAACGGCCCGGTCGACTCACCGCCCACGATTCACCCCGCCGGCCTGTGCCTCGTCGGCTGCGGCGACGGGTCGGTTTACTGCCTCGACGCCAGCAGCGGCCGCCTGGCGTGGCGATTCAAAGTCTCCGCCCTGGAGCGCAGGATTGGCTCGGAGAACCGGCTGGAATCACCGCTGGCCGTCAGCGGCAGTGTGCTGGTGCTCGACGACGTGGTCTACTTCGCCGCCGGGCGGTCGACCAACCTGGACGGCGGCATCCGCGTCTACGGGTTGGATGTGCGAACGGGCAAGGAACTGCACAGCCGCGTCTTGGCCTCGGGCTACTGGGCCAAAGGCGACGACAGCGCCATCGCTCCTCCGCCGACGACGCGCAAGCGTGTGAGCCCCACCGGAGCGCTGGTCGATATCCTGGTTTCCGACGGCCAGTCCATCTCGATGCGGCAGGTCCGCCTGGACAAGACGCTAACCAAGGGTGGCGGGGGCCAGATGCTCAATTCCTCCAAGGGCCTGCTCGACAACACATGGTTCCACCGCCAAACTTGGAAGGCCAACGGCGCCACGGGCCAGCTTGTCGTGTTCGACGATAACGCCGCGTATAGCGTGGGCAATCCTTACACGAGGCTCAAGCACCAGCGTTCGTCGCAGTACAAGAAGTACAAGCAGGACGGCCATCTCCACCAGAAGTTCACTCGCTACGAGGAGTCGTTCTTCCCGATCGGCTCGATGATATCGGCCAAGAGTTCCGCCGGGCGACGCGAGTCGGCCGGCTCGTCGTGGTCGATCACCGAGCCCTTTCAACCTCGCGCGATGGTCCTGGCCGGCGACAACCTCTTCCTGGCCGGCTGGCTCGACGCGCTGGCGATCCAACTGAAGACGGGTCGGGCTCTATCCAAGGATAACCCCGACCCGCACGAGTCGGTCCTGCGAGTCTACTCGGCCAAGACGGGCAAGCGCCTGGCCGAACACCGGCTCCAGAGCGACCCCGTCTTCGACGGCGCCGCGGCGGCGTACAACCACCTGTTCATCTCCCTGAAAAACGGCAAACTCATCTGCTTGGGCGAGTGAACGGAACCCGCCACGAGCCTGACCCGTCGAGTCCGTCAATACGAGGACCCGTCCCGTCACACATGCCTCGAAAGAGCCTGTTATCGAGTTGATTGTCGTGTCTCTTGCGAGGCGTATTCGGCGATCAGCGAAATCAACTTCTCATGATCGATCGGCTTGGCCATATAATCGTCGCAGCCGGCCGCCAGGCACTTGTCCCGGTCCGTGTTCATGGCGTGCGCCGTCAGTGCGATGATCGGGCCGGAGTAGCCGGTCTCGCGAAGCTTGCTGGTCGCATCGTAGCCGTCCATGACTGGCATCTGCATGTCCATCAGGATCACGTCGAACGGGGCCCCCTCGTCTCGTGCGGCGAGGGCAAGATCGTGGGCGATCTGCCCATTCTCAGCCATGGCAACTTCGGTTCCCGCCTTCTTGAGTAAGGAGGATATGAGGCGCTGATTGTCGGGACCGTCTTCCGCAAGAAGGACGCGACCGCCGAGTTTGGTCTTGGGGGCGGTCGGCTTCTTGTCGGGATCCGTTCCGACTGGAGCGTCGGTCGGGTTGTCAGCCAACTTCACGCCGTCCAGTGGCCCGGTTTCGACCGTGACGGTGAACGTGCTGCCTTCGCCGAGAGTGCTCTTGACGACGATGTCGCCACCGAGCTTCTCCGCCAGCCGTTTGCTGATGGCCAATCCCAACCCCGTCCCGCCGAACTTGCGGGTGGTGGAGGTGTCTGCCTGATGGAATGGTCTGAATAGGCCGACAATTTGCTCCTCGGTCATCCCAATGCCAGAGTCGACCACCTCGAATTGCACCGTCGGCTCATCGGACTCGGCATCCAGCAGGCGAACCACCAGGCGGACCTTACCAACCTCGGTGAACTTGATGGCGTTACCGGTGAGATTGATGAGCATCTGCCGCAGTCGCGTCGGATCGGATTGAATAGTCTGGGGGATGGGGCCGTCGTACTCGATTTCCAGAGGCAGGTCCTTCGCCTGGGCCCGAACACGCATCAGCGAGATTACCTCGGAAAGGATCCGGCACGGTGAGCACTCAATCCGCTCGACTTCCAGCATTCCCGCTTCAATCTTCGACAGGTCCAGGATGTCGTTGATGATTCCGGTGAGATACTCGCCGTTTTGTTTGATGGTCGTGGCCGCGGCGAGTTGCTCCGGCTCCGTCACGCTTTCCGCCAGCATGTGCGAGAAACCGAGAATGGCCGTCATGGGAGTGCGGATCTCGTGACTCATGTTGGCCAGAAACTCGCTCTTGGCTCGGTTGGCCGCTTCTGCTTTGTCTCTTGTTTTTGCCAGTTCCACCTCACTCTGCTTACGCTCGGTGATGTCGGTGATGATGTTACCGACCATGCGGGGTGTCCCCTGCTCATCGCGGATGAGGAAGATGTTCTGCTCCGTAGCGATCAGATTGCCTCTTGCGGACAGGAGCGGGACTTCTCCCACCCACCGGCCTTTCTCCAGGACGATCGGCAGGATCTGCTGTTTCAGGCGTTCGGCGTCCTTCGGGGTGTAGTATTGGTAAAACGTCTTGTTGGTGAAAGCCTCTTCAGAGTTCTCTTCGGCGATCCGGAGAGCGGCGGCGTTGGCGAAAAGCAGTTGCCCGGAAAGCTCGCCCATCGAAAAGCCATAACCCGAGGCCATGGCGAACCGGCGGAATCGCTCCTCGCTCTCCAGGAGCGCCTCCTCCGCCCGCTTGCGATCGGTGATGTCGCGGACAACCGCCTGGAGCACCGACCGGCCGTCCAACTCCAAGGCGTTGAGCAACACCTCGGCGGGAAAGGTCTTACCGGTGTCCAGTTTCTTGTGCATCCAATCGAATTGATTCCTGCCGTTTTTCATGGCGGTAGCGATTCGCCGGTTGGCTAGATTCAGAGAGCTCGTGCCACAGGGCTGCTCAGCCGGAGACAGATCGGCGGGATGCTTGGTGCGGAACTCGGCCTTGTCCTTGCACCCAAAGATTCGCACCGTGGCGTCATTGCAGTCGAAGAAGCCCTTTTCGTCGAGCAGCATGACCGCGTCGCTGGTCGAATCGTACAACGTGCGGAACTTCGTCTCGGAGCGAAGCAGTTGCTCCGCCGCGCGATTGCGATCGGTGAGATCTCGCCAAAGGCAATGGAGTATCGTCCTTCCTTGATAGGGAATCGGAGTGAGCGAGACCTCCACGGGAAAGTCTTCGCCGTCCGCCTTTCGGTGCATCCATTCGAAGCGATGGAACCCCTTCTCCAAAGCAGTCCTGATCATCTCATTTGCCTTTTCGAAGGAATTCATCCCATCGCGTTGCGAAGGGGGCGAAAGCTCCGAGGGATGAGTCATCAGGAGCTCTTCCCTGTCGCAGTATCCAAGCATTCGAGCAGTCGCTTCATTGCAGTCGACGAATGTGTCGCCGTCGATAAGCAAAATGGCGTCGTCGGACGTGTGCAGTACGTCCATGAAGCGTCGCTCGCTCTCCCGCAGCGCCTCTTTCGCCTCTCTCAGAGCGACGAGTTCCTTCTTCTCCGTCACGTCGTACAGTATACCCTGAGTTCCGTTGAGTTCGCCCCGGGCGTTTCTGGTCGAGGCGGAAAAGAGCATAACATGGATTCGCTTGCCCTTCGAGGTCTTTAGCGTCAACTCCTCGATGTCCACATTGCCCTTTCTTAGTTCCGGGAGAACTCTGAGTCGGTCCTTCGGGTCAAGCCAGAACCGTTCCGGCAGGAAAGGTTGGCCAATGAACTCTCCTGGATCGGGGACCTCGAATAGTCTGAGGAATGCGGGGTTGACGTAGGTTGTCTTACCATCCAAGTCGGAGGTATAGACGTTGTTTTCCGACTGTCCCAGCAACCGGAGGTTCTCGCGTTCCGCCTCGTCCAGTTTTCTCTTTGCAGCCCTGAAGATGTCTGTTTGAGCCACAACCCCACACAACCGCTCGCCTTCCATTACGACCAGTCTGCGAACCCCCTTCGCTTCCATGGTCCTGCTGGCGCTGAACACGGAATGATCGGGAGGCACCGTGGCGACCGGAGAAGACATCACCTCCTCCATTGTCGCAAGCGTGGGATCTCTGTGCCGTGCGACAATCTTGCTAAGCAGATCTCTTTCCGTGAGGATACCGACCACCTCGTCTCCTTCGAGGGCTACGACGCATGAGATATTGCGGGAAGTCATGACCTGCGCTGCTTCCGCTACGGTCGCCGTTTTCTGTACGACAGCCACATTCCTGCTCATGATGTCCGCAACATCCTTCCACACGCCGCAGGATGTCATCGTTCGAACGATGTCGGTTTGCGTTACAAGTCCGACTAATCTCTTGTTTTCCAAAACCGGTAGTCGCTTGATATGCCTCTTTTCCGAGATTTCGGCGGCTTCAAGTACGGAAAGATCGCGGGGCACGGTTTCCACTGGAGAAGACATTATTTCCGCAACGCTTCTCTTGTCGAAATCGCTATCCCGGCCCGCAATCCTCTTGAGGATGTCTGTCTCGGTAAGGATGCCCACCACCTTCGCATGATCCACGACAACGATGCAGGATATCTTGTTCCCAGACATCGTCTTCACTGCTGAAACGACGGTTTCATCCGATGAAACGGTGGTTACGTTCGCGCTCATCACGTCTCCCACCTCCAGCCAAGCCCGAGAGGAGGTTATGAGGTGATCGGAAGGCGCGTCTTTGATTTGGATTCTGGTTGAGTCAAGCAGCATTTCCACACCTTTCATCATTGTCTGCCTGCCACCGCTAAATTCGCCCTGTCGGTTGCCCGGATCAGTAATCGCAATTTGCCTACAGCGACGGTCTCACCATTGTTCTTTGGCAGTGTTCCCCGCAAGAAGTACACTGCCATTCAGCGCAAATATAGGTCGCCCGGGCAACTCCCGGGCGTATACAACGGGAAGGACTGTAGGCAGGTGGTGACGTTTGAACGGCGTGGAAGACCTGAGACGGTTGCCACGATGCGAAGGGCTCCCGCAGTGCGTCCTCCCGCCCATGGCCTCGGAGGTCGGTCGGTCAGCGCGATCGATCGCGAAGGATTTATCGGCAAACGGCAGGCAAGCGGGTCAGCGCGTGAAAAGGCAGAAGCAGCGCCCGCCTCCGGCGATGGGACCGGCAGCGGAGTCAACCGCCGCCCAGCATGACGGCGACGTGGATCTCATCCCGGTCCTTCACCGGCATGGCCAACTCTTGCGGGTACGTGCTCTGGAGGTTGAGGAAGACCTCGACGTGTCTTCTCAGCTTCCCTTTCTTCTCGAACAGCGCCTCACCGATTCCTGGATACTCGTTGGCCAGGTGGTCAAGACAATCACCGACCGTTTCGCCTTCGACCTCGACAATCTCGAGTCCGCCGGTGAACTGCCGATGCGTTTTGTGCAGGCTTACCTTCACGCTCACGCCGTTTCGTACCCGTAAGAGAAATACTTACATTTCTTCGGCAAGTGTCGCGCCGATCTTCTGTGCATCGGAGATTCTCTTCGCCGCGTCTCTCTTCCTCGAAGTGCTGACCTGCCCGGCATCGACGTAGTCCAGCGCTTTGGTATCGCAGAACGAGACGCAGAGGGGTTCCCCATCGCAGAGGTCGCACTTGATCACCTTCTTGCCGAGGGCATCGAAGCTCATCGCGCCGAAGGGACAGACGGCCACGCACGACCGGCAGCCGATACACACTTCGTAGTCGACGACCAGCCGACCCAGGTCCTCATCGTGGGAGATGGCCTTGACCGGGCAGCTCGACTTGCAAGGGGCATCCTCGCATTGCTGGCAGGTCATCGGAATATACAGGCCCTCCCACTCCCACTTCTCGACCTTGATCCGGCTTCGGGAAGGGTTGGACACCCCTTCGTGCTTTACGGAACAGACAAGTTCGCACAACCGGCAGCCGGTACACTTCTCGAAATCTACCATCAGTACTTTAGCCATTTGTTTCTCCCACTCAGGCGGATCAGAGTACACCGGACGGCTCAGCGGCCAGTCCCAGCCTCTCGAGCGTTTCGGGGCGGGGAACGCCGTCGGAGTCCCAGCCATGGTGCTCGTAGTATTCGTCGATCATCCGGGTAAACTTCTTGCGGTCGATCACCGAGCCGATGACGTCCGGTGCTCCCGCGGGCGCCGGTTCGTCGAAGTACCGGTCCACGAGCGTATCGAACTCTCGGGTCAGTCCTTCGCGGATGTTGAACAGTCGCTCCAGGTTGTAGGATCTCTCGGCCACGGCCCACAACTCGGTCGGCGTGAACTCCAGTCCGGTGTTGTAGTAGAGCACCTTGGGCCAGTCCTCGAAGTTGGGAAGCGTCGCTCCGAGGAACACGGTGTGGTATTTGCAGATACCGAGGCAATCCACGCCCATGTAGCACATCTCCTGCCAGAAGACCTGCCACGCCTTGCCCACGTATTCCGTATGTTCGGAACTCAACGGCCCGTCATACTTCACGGGCGAGCCGTAGATCTTTCTGAGGACTTTCTCCGGCAAGTGGTAGAGGTCGATGGCCGGACGGCTCCGCAAGTGGTCGGAACCTCGGGAGCCCGTGGCAATACCCAGGGCCAGCGCCGGCGTGGCTCGCTCGTCCGAGTGGAGATTGCTCAACCCCTTGACGTGGATGAGGTATTTCAGCGAGTCTCGGCCGATCTTCTCGGCGGCCCGGAGTCCTCCATCCGCCAACGTGTCGCCGAGCCATCCGTCGCGAAACACAATCCGGCGAATCATCTCCATCAGGGCCTCGTCGTTGCCGAACTTGAGATCCAGGCCGTCCGTCTCCTCGCTGGTCAGGATTCCCTCTTCGTAAAGCTCCATGGCCCAGGAGATGAGGCTGCCTATCTCCAGGTTGTCGATACCCCACATGTTCACCATGTGATTGCAGGTGAGGATGGTATTGGCATTGCGGCATTCGGGCTCCGCGCCGAAAGCACCCTGCGACGTGTACTCCGGGCCTTCATCATAGTCGCCGGCGTGGGGGCCGGAGGGGACCTTGTATTGCGCGCGGCAATGCACTTGGCAGCCGAAGCAACTGACCATGTGATTGGGCCCGATGGTCTCCTCGCAGATCTCGTCGAGCCGCTCCGGTTCGATGTCGTCCGCATACAACATCTGGTTGGTCTGGAAGTTCCTGACCCTCAAGCCTCCCCAGGAGTTGGTCGCTCCCCAGATGAAGGGAGTCCCCAGCATTCCCTGGGTCTTGTTCGCCTTGGCGCCGGTGATCTGGTCGATGAACTTCTTGTTGAACTCCAGCGCTTGCGTGGGATGCGCGATGTTGACGTCCATCGTGCCTCGGGCGGCGACCGCCTTGAGGTTCTTCGAGCCAAAGACGGCGCCCATCCCCGTTCTGCCGCCGGCGTTCTTCAGTCCCGTCATCACGTTGGCGTATCGCACCAGATTCTCGCCGGCGGGGCCGATCACCACGCACTTGACGTCTTCGTCGGCGAGTTCATTTCTGATTGCCCGCTGGGTCTCGTGTACGTTGAGTCCCCACACGCCGGCGGCGTCGCGGATCTCGATCTGACCATTGTGAATCCACAGATAGACGGGTTTCTCGGCCTTGCCCTTGATGACAAGATGGTCAAATCCGGCCCATCTCAATTCCGGGGCGAAAAACCCGCCCATGTTCGAGCTGCCGAAGAATCCCGTGAGCGGCGATTTGGCACAGACGTGCGTCCTCGCGGTCGCGGAAGCGAGCGTTCCACCCAGGATGCCCGCACTGATCAGCAGTGCGTTGCCGGGGCTCAGCCCGTCGACGCCCGCTTCCGTGTGGTTGTAGAGCAGGTAGGCGTCCAGTCCGCGGCCGCCAAGATACTTCTTGCGAATCGCCAGCGGGATCGGCTTCGTCTCGATCGTTCTCGAGGTGAGATCGATGTAGGCTATCTTTCGGTTCAGGGCCATTTCTCTACCCTTTCTTCTTGGCTGCGGCTTCTGCGGCGATCTTCTGGTTCACGTCCCATACCGGCCCGCGTATCCGAGGGAAATTGGGGCCGATCCAGGACACTCGCCACTGAAGACCACACGTTGGACACGTACATTGTGTTGCGCCGGGTTCCACGGAAATCCTCGCCATGCAACTTGGATTGTGACACCTGAACTTGCCATGCGTTCTGGTCTTGACTAGACCCTCGACGCCGGACAACTCTTCGTTCTTGTCTGTCATCTGCGTCCTCCTCTGCGAACTCGTGTCTGGTCGGAGTTTTTGTAAGCATCGCGGATCAACACGATCGGGTGAACCACCTTCTTTGTACCTTGCCGGGCTTCTATTTGCAACATACAGGTCCCACATTCGGTGGCGATGGTGTCCACTTCGGCGTCTTCGATTTCTCCCCAGAGCTTTTCCGCGATCTTCACGGACATATCGTAGTGAGCCGCTTTCATGCCGTAGGAGCCACCCATTCCACAGCAACTGTCCACGACCTTCGTCACACCCAGTCCAGGTATCAACTCCAGAAGCGTAACCGGTTCTTCTCGGATTCCCTGTACTTTCAGATGGCACGGGTTGTGGTACAGAACCTCCAGCGGCGTCTCTCTGAATCTCGTATCCAGCTTGCCCTGGCGCAACAACCTAACCAGATACTCCGGGACGTTCAAGACGCGGCTCGATACAAATCGGGCTTCCTCGCTATCGAAAAACGGCAACCCCTCCTTCTTCAACATCAAACTGCAGCTTGGGCAGGTCGTGATGATATCCAGGCCCGATGCGGCCATCCGGGAGAGGGATTGCACGATTTCATTGAAGTTCTTCTTCGCTCCTTCGATGTTCCCGTTGGACATCATGGGCATGCCGCAGCATTTCTGTTCGGCGACCAGTACCTCGATTCCGTTGGCCCGGAGGACCTCGACGAAGGCCTCGCCGATCCGCGGGTCGTAATAGTTGGCGTAACAGCCGCTGAAATAGACGACCTTTTCATTCACGGCGGTGTACCCATTTCTCGAACGTGTGGCGATGAAACGCCGGCAGCCGAGCGTTTCTGTGGACACCTATGATTGCCTCCATGATCCGCCTGGAGACCGACAGACCGGTCGCCCAGTTGGACACCGGCGCCGTCATCGACCCGATCTTGGCCAGCAACTCGGGCGCATCCATCAACTGCTTCTTCCAGCTCCTTCCGTGTTTTGCGTAGTGCTCGAACTGGGCTCTCCAGATCAATGCGGGAAGATCGATGTCGACCGGGCATTCCACGTGACAGCAGCCGCAATGGAGACAGACTTCGGTGGTGTCGATCCGGCCCTGCAAGAACCCGAGGAGGTAGTTCTTGGGACTCCAGATCATCTCGTCGAGGTCCACATGTTGCCCGATCGGGCATTGCCGGGTGCATGCCCGGCAATCCATGCAGAGGAAGAGGTCGCGGTACTCCTCGGCGAAGATCTCGATGCGGCCGTTGTCCAGGATCAACACGTGGAGTTCCCGGTCTCCAGCGATCCTGGGGAGCGCGTCGAAGTCGTATTTCTCCACCTCCTTCGGCCCCAGACCGAGGAGGATACTCTCCAGGCCGAACACGCCCATCGAGCGGGTCTGAAGAAGGGCGGCCGGGCGATCTCTGACGACCTTTTCCGGGGTGACCACCATGACGATCTTCTTCGCCTGCTGGAGGTCCTTGGAGATATTCGACATGTGCTGCAGGAAGAAGACGGAGCCGTCGGCAGCGGAGACTGCGTTGACTCCCACCACCGCAACGTAATCTCGCACCTGGTCCGATCTCAGGTGCGTAAACGTCCTGGCAACGTCGAACGACTCGACCAGACCTTTCTCGTGAAATCCCGGCAGTTCCCAGTAGTCTTCGATCTTCTTCTGGAATTTGTCGAACTCCTTGAAGTATCGGAGGTGCGTCCGCAGGCCGGCGGCCTGCAACTGGGGCCGAAGCTCGTTCACGACGACGCTTGACATGTTGATCGAGATGAGGTCCGTGCGCCCGGCAACCCGCTTGACGTAGGACGCGGCTTGCGCGGCGTCCGCCGCGACGGTCCACTCGACACCCGCCGCCTGC
The DNA here is from genome assembly GCA_964444795.1 of uncultured Planctomycetaceae bacterium. Lineage (GTDB taxonomy): Bacteria > Planctomycetota > Planctomycetia > Pirellulales > Thermoguttaceae > JABMRP01. Next base: position 19,222 of record CAYUIQ010000008.1, on the reverse strand, counting down.
GCGAGGTTCTTCTTGTACTCCGCCATCAACGAGGTCTGGTTGTCCCGGCAGTGCCGGCGAATCTCATCGAGTCGGGTTTTGATGGATTCCAGCTCGAACCGAGACTCTTTGCGGGCCACGACTGAAGCAGCTCGCCGCCGTCCGGCTACTGGTTCGACCATCAGTAATGGTGGAATCCGGGCCATGTGCCATTCCGTTTCTCAGCGTGATCGCGCGGGGGATCCGTTCGGCACTCGATATTTCATAGCGCTGCTCACGCCTCATTGTCCATTGCGGCGGACAGGTCTGCAATTCCCTTCACGACCGCCGAATATACGGCCGCCGTGGAGTGGCGTCAAGCATTGGGCGGAGTTACGGGCGACGGGAGCGCAAATCCCGTGCGAGGACCGCCACGACGAGTAGCCCGGTCGCCATTACGCCAAGTCTCCCATCTCTGCCATCCTGTTTGACCAAATGAGGACCCAGGCGTGGAGCCGCCCTGAGACAAACCCTCGGGCCGGAGCGGTTGTTCGTCAAGAATTCCTGCACGAATCGGGCCTTGTCGATGTTGCGCAGTCGCTCTGGGTGGTAGAATGTGATTGCATATCAAGCGACCACCAACACAAGGGCGGCCCCAACGATGAGACGTACCAAGAGCACGATCGCTGTCATCACCCTGATCACTTCCCTGTCGTCCCTCGGCGTGCTCGCCGATCCGCCAAGAGACGCGCCTCGCATGTACTATGCGGACGACGTCAGCGGCCGGCCCTTCTCCAAGGACCCGGCCGTGGTGAAGTTCAAGGGGAAGTACTGGCTTTACTACTCCGTGTCGCCGTACGAGAACAAACCAACGGCCGGTTGGACCATCGGCGTGGCGACCAGCGACAACCTCGTGGATTGGATCAAGGCCGGCGAACTGCGCAACACGGGCGAGGCGGAGGCCAAGGGCTTCACCGCTCCGGGTGCCATCGTGCTGGGGGATAAGGTCCATCTGTTCTACCAAACCTACGGTAACGGAAAGCGGGACGCGATCTGTCACGCCTGGTCTGATGACGGGCTGGACTTCACGCGAAATTCAACCAATCCGATCTTCCGCCCGACCGGCCAGTGGACCGTCGGCCGCGCAATCGACGCGGACGTCATCCCCCATGGCGACAAGCTTCTGCTGTACTGGGCGACACGAGATCCGACGATGAAGATCCAGATGCAGGGTGTATCCGCGGCGCCGCTTCATAGCGACTTCTCGCGCGAGCACTGGATTCAACTCAACCCCGACGGGCCGATCCTTACCCCGACCGTACCGACGAAACTGGATGACCGAGACCTCGATCTTGCTTGGGAGCGGCGCTGTATCGAGGCCGCGGCGATGGCCCGACATGATGGCCGGCTCTACATGTTCTACGCCGGGGGTTACAACAACGACCCGCAGCAGATCGGCGTGGCGGTGAGTGACGACGGCGTGAATTTCAAACGGCTGTCGGATAAACCGCTGGTGCCCAACGGACCACCCGGCAGTTGGAACTCGAGCGAGTCCGGCCATCCGTTCCTTTTCCAGGACGACGATGGGCAGGATTACCTCTTCTACCAGGGCAACGGTAACCGCGGCAAGACATGGCACCTATCGGTTGTGCCGATCGACTGGAAGGACGGACGGCCCGTCCCCGCGCCGGAGAAACTACCCGAGCCGGTCGAGTTTCCCAAGAATCGCTAAGCCGTCGACATTACCCCAACAGTCACCAGGAGGAGTGGACCAATGGCCGATCGCTTGACCCGCCGGCAGTTTCTTCGGCAAGCGGCCTTGACTGGCTCGGCCGCCGGAGTCTTCAGTACGCTCGCCGCACCGGCGTCGGGTGATTCCCGATCGCCCAACGGTAAACTGAACGTTGCCGTCATCGGACCCGGCGGACGCGGCGCTACCAACCTTCAGGGTGTGAGCACGGAGAACATCGTGGCCATCTGCGACGTCGACGAGCGCCGCGCGGCCGGGGCGTTTGGAAAATTTCCTCGCGCCAAGAGGTATCGAGACTTCCGCGGAATGCTCAACGAACTCGACAAGCAAATTGACGCCGTGGTCGTCAGCACGCCCGATCATACACATGCCGTGGCCAGCGTGACGGCCATGAAGATGGGCAAGCATTGCTACTGTGAGAAGCCGCTGACCTGGTGTGTGCAAGAGGCGCGAGTGGTCCGCGAAACGGCCGCCCGGCACAAGGTAGCCACGCAGATGGGCAATCAGGGGACGGCGTCCGCGGGTCTGCGCAGCGGAGTCAAGGTGTTGCAGGCGGGCATCATCGGCAAGGTCCGCGAGATCCACGTCTGGAGCGACCGGCCCTGGAACGGCTGGGCCCAAGGCGAAGAGCGTCCGCGGGACACGCCGCCCGTTCCGACCGGGCTGGATTGGGACCTTTGGCTCGGGCCGGCGGCCAAGCGACCTTATCATCCGACCTACCTGCCCGGCCGGTGGCGCATGTGGCAGGAATTTGGCACCGGAGCCCTTGGCGACATGGGCTGTCATACGATGAACCTGCCGGCCTGGGCGATGAAGTTGGAGAATCCAACGAGTGTCGAAGCGGAGAGCTTCCCGATGAACGACGCGACGTACCCCAAGTGGAGCATCGTCCGTTGGGAGTTTTCCGCCAGGGGCGAGTTGCCGCCGGTGAAACTGACCTGGTACGATGGCCCGGAATTCGGGGGCACTCGACCACCGAAGGAGTGGCTCGAAGGCGCGACAATGCCCGGCAACGGCGTGCTCCTGATCGGCGAGAAGGGCAAGTTTCTCCAAACGTGCGCCTTCGGCACCAGTTGGAAGCTGTTGCCCGAGGACCGGTTCGGCGATAACAAGGAAGTCGCCGATATTGTTCAGGCGACCGGAGGCGTGGACCATCACAAGGAATGGATCGCCGGCTGCAAGTTCGGTCTGCCCACGAAGTCGAATTTCGACCGCGCTTCCCGACTCGCCGAGATGGCGCTGTTGGGCAACGTGGCGTTACGCGTGGGCAAGCGAATCGAGTGGGACGCCGAGAAGATGCAAGTCAAAGACTGCCCCGGGGCGCAACCGCTGATTAGCCGGCCGTATCGGGAGGGTTGGAGCTTGTAGACTGTTGTCGCCAGACGGTGGAATGCGGAACGGGCCAGATTCCCCCCGGGGAGTCAAGCAGTTGACTACCCTCGCATGACGCCACTATACTGTCGGAATCCTCGGAACGCACGTCCCCGGCAACGAGCGGTTGTGTGTAGAATAATGCTCATGCAAACAAAAGGAGGCCAGTACCATGCAATCAATCAAACGTCGTACTTTTCTTAAGACGGCACTGGCGGCATCGGCCGCGGGAGTCGCTCCGTTCAACATCCAGGCGGAGGGTCCGTCGCCGAACGGTAAGCTGAACATCGTGGGTGTTGGAATCGGCCGTCAGGGCTCGGGTGATCTGAGGGCTCTGCGAGGTCACAATATCATCGGCATTGCGGATCCCGACGAAGCATGGAGCGGGAAGCATTATCCTTCGACTGAAGTGAAGCGCTGGCGCGATTACCGGAAAATGTTCGACGAGATCGGAAAGGATATCGATGCTGTTTGCACGGCAACGCCCGATCACGCGCGCTTTGCGGTCTGTATGTATTTCATGAAGCGAGGCAAGCACCTATACGCCGAGAAACCTCTCTGTCATACGGTCAACGAGGCGCGCATTCTCTCTGAAGCGTCTCGGAAACACAAAGTAGTGACCCAAATGGGCAACCAGGGACATTCGGCGGAGTCGACCGCCATGATCAGGGACTGGATCAAGGGCGGTTCCATCGGGAAGGTCACGGAGGTTATCGGTTATAGCAGGAAGAACTACGGGACCTTGGTACAGCCGGTGCAGGGGTCGGTCATTCCGAAGACCCTGGACTGGAATCTCTGGCTGAACAGGGCCGAGGAAATACCGTTCAGCACGAGTTACATGAACCGGGAATGGATTCGTTTCAGCCATTTCAGCGGTGTGATTGGCGACATGGCAACCCACATTCTGGATCCTGCAAACTATTCACTCGAGTTGGGTGCCCCGATCTCCGTGGAGGCCGAGGTCGAGGAAAAGCATGGCAGGTTCCCCGGTGCTCTACCGATTGCCGGTGTGATCACCTGGGAGTTCGCGGCCAGGGGCGACCAGCCGCCGGTAACCATGAAGTACTATCTGGGGCCGGAGATCCCGTACCCGCGTCCAAAACGGCTCGAGGAGGGACGCGCGGCGCCGTTCATGAACAGCGGCTCCGTCATGGTCGGCGAGACGGCATCGATGCTTGCCGGCAGCCATAGTCAAGGTCCCAGGATCTTTCCGGAAGCGGCGATGCTGGCAACGCAAAAACCGCCCAGAGTTTCCGAGCGCAACACCGGCGGTGGTCATACCGGCAACTGGACGAAGGCGATCATCGATGGCGGCAAGGCCATGTCGAACTTTGAATATGCCTGCCCGTTCATGGAGACCCTGATTCTTGGCGACGTGGCCCTTACAAATCCCGGCAGGAAGCTGCTCTGGGACGCGAAGAACATGAAGATCACCAACGACGAGGAAGCCGACAAGAGCATGTTCATGCGCCGGCTCGCCCCACGCGATGAAATGGGGTGGATCTAGCGGCGGGCTCAGCACGTTCCGTAGCCGCTGGAGGCGCTGAGTCATGACCCGATTCCCGTTTTATACACGTCAACATAGCCACGGTGATCCAGGTGTTATGTCAGTCCGCTGTACGCCTCGGCAAAACACCCCCACGGGCAAGTCGGCGCAAGTAGTTGACTGCCCACGCATTACGCCACTATACTGCCGGAATCCGCGGGGCTCACGTCCCCGGCAAGTGGAGATTTTGTGTGGAATGGTGAGTTACGCGTGACGAGAAAACGCCAAATAGGAGCGAGATATGTTCGCCGACAAGGTCATCATTCAGACCCTTGACAAGCAAGGGGAACTTCACACCAGCATAATCCGCGACACCGGCGGTGACCCATTGCTCATCGACTTCCCGGAAGTCGGATATGAGCGGCCGCTGGACGAACAGGCATTCACCATTTTGTCAAACAGAGACCGGTTGGAAGTAAGTCACTATATCCGCGAGAATCTGCGCAACGGATCTCAATATCGCGCTCAGCCCGGCGGGTCGACTGAATTCTACCAGGAGTGGTCGAACATCCCGATCAGTGAGTACGGCGGTGTCGGGATGTACTGCCTACTTCTCCCGCAGAATGCAGCGCCGCAAAGATTCCGCCTGAGAACCGATTTTTCGTCGGACACTGATTCGGTCGCCACTCTGGTCAAGGATCCGGCTTATCGCCGTTTCCTACTATATCTTCGGCTTCGCCCCGGCTACCCACGCAGAGACTGCTCGTTTCAAATCGACTGCTCGTTCGTAATAGACGAAACCAGATTCCGCGACTCACGTTTTCGGGCTTCGGACGTCGAGTTCGTCTGTGACTCAGCAGACGTGGAGGAATTCACTCACTTCCGTGGTCTCATCGAAGCAGTCAAGGCGTTGAGCAATCCATCATCATACGACCTGCTTCTCAAGCTCGCGGGTGCGGATTCGCAGCAACCATCTGATGTGCCGATTTCGCCGGCGTTCGACCGTGACAGTTTGCCGACCGATTTCCGCCAGCTTGTGGGTCAAATAGACACGGCGGCTCTCGACCCGCAGGTCGTTACCCTCGCGGAGGAACTCATTGCTACAATAAACTCGTTGCCGGAGTACTCTGAACCCGGGACGATTTCTGACGGCAGCCAGCCTGATCGGACTAGTAAGTACACGAAGGCGGAGTGCCTCACCCGTCTCTCCCGCGTACTGGCGGAACTCGCGAAAGGCAGAAGCAGTATAGACCATGACTTTGTGCGGTATTCACTTTCGCAAATCGAAAGAGAGTTGGCGGGATTCGAACACGTCACTTCAAGGACACAAGTTCTCAATGATCTTGCATTGACAAAATGATTCACACAAGGGGTACGCCATGGTCCCGATTTCGGCAAGCCTGATCGAAGACATACGCCTGCTTGCGGCTGCCGCACAAGAAGACTTTGACAAAGCGTTTTGGCCTAACTACCAGACATATCTAGATCAATTCAACACATTGCTGTCACAAGTAAGAGCAGCCGGCCTCTGCGCAGATATTCAACCGATCGATCCCGTTCCGGAACGCCGCAGGGCAGGACACGGAATTGGTTTCTCTTCCGAAGAGCACGCAAAACTACGAGAGATTTCAAATTCGGCACAACTCTTGCTGCGGCGCCTCACACCGTACACCAACCAGCCAAGTGCAGGCCCCATGGTGCGCGTCGAACAGATATGCAGCCGCTTTCATCTCGTGGCCCGTCAGCTGCGTGCGCGACACAATAACCGAGGAACTCTGCAGGTTAAGGACGAGTACGACGTCCAGGATCTGCTGCATTCTCTATTAGTCGTGGATTTTGACGACATTCGGGCGGAAGAATGGACTCCCAGTTACGCGGGCAAGAGCGCCAGAATGGATTTCCTGCTCAAGAACGAAAAACTGGTAATCGAAGTGAAGAAGACGCGACCGGGACTGAATGCCAAGGAACTTGGTGATCAGCTCATAATCGATATTCGGCGCTACCAAGCTCATCCCGAATGTCAGCTCTTGGTGTGCTTCGTGTATGACCCCGAAGGAAGAATTGCCAATCATCGGGGAATAGAGACTGATTTGAATTCTCACTCAAACGACGACTTGAAGGTAATCACGTTCATCCGCCCAACCGGTTTATAATGGAGCAGGTCCCCGGAATGACGCGCAACAACGTCGTTGCACCCGCAAATCGTCGCCGGGGTGAGACTGGGGATTCGGGATTGAACGTATCGTCGGGGTCAAACTCCGGAAGCGTCTAGCCGAATCGAACTGAGATGTAGCGTGGAAGGTGGCGGCGATTGAAAAGCCCTCAAATCTGAATTCCGAGTCTGACCCCACCGACCCCCACCGACTACTTATGGACAAGGCACTTCACAATTTGTCATCGGAGAAACGGCTTGACTCTGCAATAGAGGCCTTGTACGAAGACGACTATTCACTGAAGGAGTTGTCGCATGCGTTTCAAGTAAAGGAAGACGATATCCGAGCAGCAGTGTATCGAGCCAAAGCGTCCGGTGCTCGGTTATGTGTGTGGCATAGGGATGGTGTTTGGCGTTACCGCCTCCATGGCTAGCTATACTGTCGGAGCACGATTGCTATCCAAATTGGGGCAGGGCCTGCCGGCCAACACACCACGGCCGCAGGCCGTGAGGGTCAGGCCGCGAACAATGAATAGCGTTCCGGATGCCATGAAAGAGTCGAGGGTTGGCGCGCGGGTGCATCTCGACAAATACTGCACCTGCTTGACCGCGAAACAACACGCCCGGCAAGGTTCCCGGCAAGCAGACGTGAACAGAGAGCGAAGGGACCCAACCTATGCGAGCCATCGTGATCTTGGTGTTGTCGTGGATGCCTGTCGGCGACTCCGCCGGCACCGAGTCCGCGTCGCCCGCGGCAGAACCGGCCATGCTGGGGATCGCGGCCGGGTATCCCAACGACGAGGGCATCGCAGAAGACCCCGCCGTGATCCTTTGCGAGGACTACGAACTGCCGTCGATGGATGCGCTGAAGGACCGCGGGTGGAGGTGGAGTACGTACACGAAAGGTGTCTACCGGCTCGCGGCCGATCCGTCGCTGGCCTTTGCCGGCCGGCAGTGCTTGGTGAAGAACGCCATCGAAGGCGCTAACGGTGCGATCATGCCCCGCGACATCACGGAGAACGGCCCGGTCTACCATCGCGTTTACCTGAAGGTGCCTCGAGGCGCACCGAACGTGCGCGTGATGGGCATTGCCGGCGTGAAGGACGGGCTGCCCACGTGGAAGGCCATCGGATCGGCGGGGATGCCCGGCGGCGAGGCGTACTATTGCGTGACGCTTACGTTCCAGAATCGCGACGGGAAGTACCGGCCCATGTGGTATCCGTATCACGCCGACCAGTTCGGGCCCTGGGGCAGCAACTGGCCGGTCGACGCGGAGGTGCCGATCGACCGGTGGTTCTGCATGGAGATTATGGTCAAGCTCAACACGCCGGGCCGTGCGGTGGGATCGCGGGACGGTAATCGCGACGGCGAGTTGCGGATGTGGATCGATGGCAAAGAGGTCTACTCGCGCACCGATGTCCGGTATCGAAACACCGAGGACGTCAGGACCCGAATGGTCTTCGACCAGTGCTACACGAGCAGAGGTTTCTCCACCGGCGCCACCTTTCTGGCCGACAACCGGGTGGTGGCTCGAAAGTACGTCGGCCCAAGAGTCGACGCGAGGCAAGAGCCGACCTACGCGCCGCCGGCGCGACGTGCCGAGAAGATCGAGCACACTGCCGGCCTGGCTGCCAAGTACGCGTCGGATAAGGGAATCGAAAGCGACCCAGCCGTCATCCTGGCCGAGGATTTTGAGGTCGAATCGGTAGACGTCCTGCAACGGCGGGGATGGGTCCCGCGTCACGGCACGCGGCGCTGGGCCAACGGCCAGGGTGAGACCATCGGATTCAGCGGCTACCAGATCGCCCGCGGCGACGGCTCGGCCTATGCGGGGGATGCCTGTCTGACGAAATGGGGTGAGGCCGAGGGCACGGGCGCCAAGATGACCTACGACTTGCCGGCCGGTGAGGAAGTACTCTACCAACGCGTGTACCTGAAACTGCCGGCGGAACTCTCCGGCGAGACGACTCGCCTGATCAGCGTCAGCGGCGTACCCGACGGAGAACCGACTTATCAGACCTACGGCGCCGAAACGTCTACCGGGCAGGACCCGTTCTGGGTCGTGTTGGCACTAACCAACTACGAAAAGGACGGCAAGATTCAGAATCGGCATCTCCGCCTGATGCTCAAGACGACCGACTATCAATTCGTCCTCTCGGGCACCAAGAACGCCCTGCCCGTGGATCGTTGGTTCTGCCTGGAAATGATGGTCAAGCTCAACACGCCCGGCCGGCGCGACGGGGAGATTCGTGTCTGGCAAGACGGCGCCGAGGTGTTTCGCCACACGCAACTGCCCATCCGTAAGACCGACTCGGTCAAGATCCGCTCGGTACACGACCAATGTCGGATTGACAGCAGGCGATTCACCGGCCCGACTCGGTTCTGGGTCGACAACCTCGTTGTGGCCAACGCATACATCGGCCCGATGCAGACGGGCCCAAAGCGTGTTCCATCTGACTGAAACCGCCGCCGCGCAAAGCGCGCCCGGCAATCCCGTCTTCGGTCGCCGTCCCATCTCTCATCCGGGACTTTGAAAACGAGATGAGTCCTTCGTACGGTGACGCTTTGGAAACGCGGTAACCGTACACATAGCAACAAGATGTGACGACAAACGGACGACTTTCGGGACCATTCCGTTGCCGGCCCGCGCCACCCCACGTCCGGCTAGACGGCAGGTGTGTCGCGGGGGAGCAGATCCCTATCAGTCCCGATCGGTCCCTATCAGTCGCGAACGTCATTTATTAGAATCAATAGTTGTGAGCGAAGCGCCGCGATATTCTCTACAAGAACCCTACATATGAAACATATTCGTAACTTTTGCATTATTGCCCATATCGATCATGGCAAGTCGACTCTGGCCGACCGGCTGATCCAGGCCTGTGGCGGCGTTACGCCGCGTGAGTTCCGCGACCAACTGCTCGACGCGATGGATATCGAGCGTGAACGGGGCATTACGATTAAGAGCAATACGATCACGCTCTCCTACCGCGCCCCAGACGGTCAAGACTATCTGCTGAACCTCATCGACACACCCGGCCACGTTGATTTTTCGCACGAAGTACGGCGTTCCCTGATGGCTTGTGAAGGTGCGTTGATTATTGTCGATGCGTCTCAGGGGGTCGAGGCGCAGACGGTTGCCAACCTCTATCTGGCCCTGGATAACAATCTGGAGCTTCTGCCGGTGATCAATAAGATCGATCTTCCGGCCGCGGACGTTCAGCGCGCGCGCGAGGAGATTGACGCGGATTTGGGGCTCGATCCGTTTGAGGCGATCCCTGTTTCCGCAAAGACCGGCGTCGGCATCGAAGACGTGCTTGCCGGCATCGTCGAGAAACTGCCCAGCCCCAAGGGCGACCCCGACGCGCCGCTGAAAGCCCTGGTCTTCGACGCCCATTTCGATCCGTATCGAGGGGTCATTCTCCAGTGCCGCGTTATGGAAGGCACGCTGAAAACTCGCGATGCGATCCATTTCATGCACTCGAGCCGCGATTATGCGGTGGAGGAGTTGGGCTACAATCAGTTGAAGCTCAATCCAAAAGAACAGCTCGGCGCCGGGGAGGTCGGTTATATCATCGCCGGGATTAAGAGTGTACGGGAGATTGAGATCGGCGATACGATCACGCTTCTCGATCGCCCGGCGGCGGAACCGATTCCCGGCTATCAGGAAGCCAAGCAGGTCGTCTTTTCGTCGATCTATCCGATGAACTCGGGCGAGTACAAGGATCTCACCAAGGCCCTGGACAAACTGGCGATCAACGACGCGGCGCTCACCTACGAAAAGGATAGTTCGGCGGCCCTGGGGTTCGGGTTTCGTTGCGGGTTCCTCGGCCTGCTTCACCTGGACGTGATTCAGGAGCGTTTGCAGCGAGAATTTGACATCGGCCTGGTCATCTCGGCCCCGTCGGTGAAGTACAAAGTGGTCCTCAAAGAAGGCAAGACAATCGACGTGGACAACCCCAGTTACTGGCCCGATCCGATGCGGATCGACTCGGTCACCGAGCCGTACATTACCGCATCGATTCTTACCCCCGAAGAGTACGTCGGGCCCGTCATGGAGCTGTGCAGAGAGCATCGCTCGGAGAGCCAGACGATGAATTATCTCTCCGTGGGCCGGGTGGAAGTGATTAGCGAGATGCCGCTGGGAGAGGTGCTCTTCGATTTCTACGGCAAGCTCAAGACGATCACGCGAGGATACGGGTCGTTTGACTACGTTCCGATCGAATATCGAGATACCGACGTCGTGAAGGTCGATATCCTGGTCAACAAGGAGCCGGTCGACACGCTTTCCTACCTGGTCCATCGCGACAAGTCGCGCAATCGGGCGCTCCACTACTGCGAACAGCTTGCCGAAGCGATTCCCCGCCACCAGTTCAAGATCCCGATCCAGGGCGTCATTGGCGGCAAAATCATCGCCCGATCGACGATCCAGCCTTTCCGAAAAGACGTGACCGCGAAGCTTTATGGCGGCGATGTGACGCGCAAGAACAAGCTCCTCGATAAACAGAAGAAGGGCAAGGCGAAGATGAAGCAGATCGGCCAGGTCAATATACCGCAGAAAGCTTTCGTTTCGGTCCTTCGCGCCGATAGAGACTAGCCCGCGCTTCCAGCGCATCCTCGCGCGAAAAGGGAGTTCTCGATCATGTCGTACGTGGATGGCGCCGATCGGCAACTGGCCGCGGAACTGAGGCAACACCTCTTGGCCCAAGGCGCGGACCTCGTGGGTTTCGGCCCCGTGGAATTGATGGACGAAGCTCCCGATATCATGAGGCCGAAGCGCTATCTGCCGGATGCGCAAAGCATGATATCGATCGGCCTGACGATCAATGGGGCGAGCTGCGATCTGATCGCCCGGAGCGTGCGAGAGCATACCACACCGGCGTCCTACCACTCGTATCAGTTGTTCACCTTGACGTTGATCAATCCGCGGCTCGACCAGTTGGCCTATCATGGAGCCAAGTTCCTCGAACGCCGCGGCTTTCGGGCGTACCCTTTTCCGGCCAACATTCCACACGCCTTGAAGCCGAGCGAAGAGTACCCCGGTGGTCCCGGCGACATCTCGCACAAGCACGTCGCCGTGGCCTGTGGGCTGGGCCAAATCGGCTGGCATACGATGCTGATGACCCCCGAGTTCGGCACCCGACAGAAGCTGGTCAGTATCGTCACCAACGCGCCGCTTCACCCAGACGCCATGCGGGACCAGCGGCTTTGCGATCCCGAGGCGTGTGGATTTCAATGTGCCCGGGCGTGCCCCACGGGCGCGATACCCGGAAGACTCGACCGGAGCGTGAACCTCCGGATCGGCGGCAAAGCTGTGGAGTATGCCAAGCTGGTGGGTTGGAAATGTCGCTGGGGTTGCAGCGGGATGCTCAAATGCACCGGCGGCTACAAGGATATCCCGATGCCGAAAACCGAGCCGACCGCCGAGGAACTCTTGCGCTACAAGGCGGAAATGGACCCCTGGCAAGAGCGAGTGAAACGATATAATGGACTGACGCCCTATTGCGGAAGGTGCCTTTGCATCTGTCCGAGCTCACGAGAAAGGACTTCTTCATGAAAGTCATCGGATTCAGTGCGGGTAGCGTGGAACGAGAGGGAAACGTCGACCGGATGGTCAAGGCCATTCTCCAGAAGAGCGGCCACGAGGTCGAGTTCGTCAAGCTCACCGATCTGAACTTCTCCGGCTGCAAGGGGTGTGTCCAGTTGTGTGCCAAGCCGCGGGTCTGCAAGCTGGAGGATGAAGCGCGGCCGTACTACGAGAAGATCAAGCAGGCCGACGCCGTGGTCATCGGCACGCCCGTCTACTTCGACACGATTACCGCAACGGCGTGGGCCTTCATCGAACGGTTCTTCGGTTATCGCCACGTGGAGATCCCGATCGAGGGCAAGCCCTTCGTGCTCGTGGTCGGCGGCGCGTTGAAGCTCGAATCCGCGGTCGACCAGCTCCACAAGGTGTTGAGCCCGTTCCATGTCAACGTGCTGGACACGGTCACCTTCATGTCGAAGGTTCCCCCCTGTTTCAAGTGCGGTCGTCACCGCGAGTGCGAGATCGGCGGCATGTACATGATGCTCGGCGACGCGGCAAAGGACGTGACGGTCACCAAGGACATGTTCACCCAGTGGGAAGACAACTGCGAAGTCGCCGCTGCCGTCGATGCCGCCGCGGAGAAGCTGAAGAACGTCGGAAACGCCGCGAAAATAGTGGGCGCAACCGACCAGACTTAAGTGCGGCTCTTGGAAGGGGCCGGCACCGGGGCGCAGCCGTCCGTGGCAGTGCCGCTTTCAGTTCCCTGCCCGGTCGATGGCTGATTGACTTACGGCATTCTTTCTCGATAATCTCAAGATCCAGTGGCTTGACACGAATGCATCGGAGCCCAGCGCACGCTCATCGGGACGAGACGTATTTCAATCATAAACATGAAGAGATCTCAAAAGGAAATCACAGCATGACTCATCGCTGCATCATTCGATCGATACTCGCCGGATTTGCCTTCGGCTGGCCGGGGCTGTTGCCGCGGATCGCGGCCGCCGAAGAGGTGCCCGTGGCGTCGGCCAGTATCGCGCGGTTCCGAGTTGCCGAGGGCTTTTTGCTCCAGGAGAATCTCGCCGCGGCGGAGGCCGCATGTGCGGAAGTTATCCCGATGAAAGACATTCCGGCTCATCACCGGTGGGAGGCCGAAGAGCGGATCCGGGAGATCAAGCGGCTGCAAGCCGGGTTGCCGGCCCGGGATCCGACGGCCAGCCGGACACCAATGCCCAAGCGACCCACGCCGGCGATCGAGCTTTCCGTTGCCACCGATGGTAACGACGCTCATCCGGGTACCAAAGATCGCCCGTTTGCGACGCTCCATCGCGCCGCGGAGGAAATTCGCCGCGTCAAGCAGCGCGACGGTCTGCCGGCCGGCGGTGTCGCGGTGAACGTCCGCGGCGGTCAATACAAGGTGACCGAGACCTTTAAGCTAGGCTCCGCGGATTCCGGGACGGAATCCTCCCCGATTGTCTACCGTGCCAGTGCTGGTGAGGTCCCGATCTTCACCGGCGGGGTGCAACTCACGGAATTCCAGGCCGTGCAAGATCAGGCTGTGCTGGGGCGGTTACCCGAGGAGGCTCGCGGCAAGGTGATGCAGGTGGACCTGAAGACGCATGGAGTCGAATCCGTGAAGCCGCTTCGGCTAGGCGGTTTTGCCGGCGGACTGGGCTTCAAAACGCACCCGACGCCCGAGTTGTTCTTCGATAAGAAAGCCATGCAGCTTGCCCGATGGCCGAATGACGGCTACGTCCGCGTTGTCGACGTGACGCTCCCAGACGACCATAAGATCCACGGTCGCACCGGCAGCAAGACGGGCCGGTTCCTCTACGAGGCGGATCGCCCGAACCGGTGGAAAGACGAGAAGGAAATCCTGCTGTATGGCTACTGGTTCTTCGGTTGGGCCGACTCGTACGAGCGGGTGGCCGGCATCGACACGGACAAGCGAGAGATCATCCTGGCGGCGCCGTACCATCGGTATGGCTACCGAAAAGGACAGCCTTACTACGCGCTGAACCTGCTGTCGGAGATCGATACGCCGGGGGAATGGTACCTTGATCGCGGCACGAGCATTCTCTATCTCTATCCGCCCAGCAATCCGAACAAGGCCGTGGTCGAACTTTCGAGGATGCAGGCCCCCATGGTCGATCTGGAGAGTGTTTCCCACGTCACTTTTGAAGGCCTCCTATGGGAAGTCGGCTGCGGCGATGCCGTGTTGATCAAAGGGGGGCGGCGATGCCTGCTGGCCGGCTGCGCGATTCGCCATTTCGGCGGCAATGGCGTGGAAATCCGCGGTGGCACCGAACACGGAGTGCTGTCGTGTGACATCCACTCGATGGGACGCGGCGGCACGGTGGTCTCCGGTGGAGACCGCAAGTCACTCACACCGGGCCGTCATTTCATTGAAAACTGCCACATCCACAACCTCTCGCGTATCGACCATACGTACACGCCGGCCGTGTTGATGTCCGGTGTGGGCAACCGCATCGCTCACAACCTGATGCACAACGTTCGCTCCAGCGCCATCCGCTTAGGTGGCAACGAGCATCTGGTCCAGTTCAATGAAGTCTATGACGTGGTTTGGGAATCCGACGATCAGGGTGGGGCCGATATGTTCGGCAACCCGACCTACCGCGGTAACGCCTACCGCTACAACTACTGGCACCACATCGGGGGAGGGCAGGGCGACGATGAACAGCCGGCGTGCGGCCGGGCCGGCATTCGTCTGGACGATGCGATCTGCGGCGTTCTGCTCTACGGAAATGTCTTCTATCGCTGTGCCGCCGGCCGGCTGGGATTTGGCGGTATCCAGATCCATGGCGGCAAGGAAAACATGGTCGACAACAACGTCTTCGTCGACTGCACGGCCGCGATCAGCTTCTCGCCCTGGGGCGAAGCGCGGTGGAAGCAGACCACCGCCAATGCCCTGCAATCGCCCGAGATCGACCGGCCGCTCTATCTCAAGCGGTATCCGCGGTTGGCGCGGTTGTCGGAGGATCACGACGTCAACACGGTCTCGCGCAGCCTCGTTTATCGCTGCGATCAGTTTCTCCTGCGAGACCGCGGTCGCACGCGACTTATGGACAATCTCGTAACGGCCGAGGATCCCGGTTTCGCGGACGCGAAGTCGGGTATCTTTCAACTCAACAACGACGCCGCGATGTCCGGCCGCATTGGCTTTCGGCCCATCCCCTTCGGCGAAATCGGGTTGTATCGAGATGCCTACCGCACGGCGTTGCCTGCCGATGCGGTAGCCGAAGCACGGGCGACGGAGAGTCCACCACGTTAGTAGCCCTGTTGAAAGGGGCGATACTAGGCTTTGTCTCAAAACGCATTTCGTCGCGTTGTACGATGGCCCTCCGAGGCCGTCGCTGCCGAGAAACACGGACTCCCGACGGCCTCGGAGGGCCATCGTACGGGTTTTGAGGCAGAGCCTAGAAAAAACGTGTGCCACGGCATTCCTTGCCGTGTGGATTGGAGTGGACTTCGGAAGACACGCGTGTTTCATCCATGGTCGCTCCCTGCATCCGATCCTATTGGAGGAGTAGATACATCGTATCCGGCGGCAACTCAACGGCAAATCCGTCACTATTTCGACGGCCGGAGATGTCCCTTACGGCCAGGCCGTTCGCGTCCAGTAGCGTTGCCGTTGTGATGTTGCGGTTAAGGACCGTCAGCGTCATCGCCGTGTTGGTGACGTTCCACGGCGCGGAACCGCGGTCGACAATCGTTTTGCCCTCGATCGGTTCGGCGCCCGCCTTGGCGGCGAACTGAACGTCGCGCGTCTTCCAGCCGAAGGGTCGGGCGATCGTGCCGACCTGGGCGAGCATCTTACGCGAATCGCCAAGCGGCCGATCGTCCATCGCGACCACCATCAGCGTGGCATATTCGTTTTCGCAGCGAACCTCAATCGAATCGAGCCGGATTCGGCCGGCCTTGCTCAGAAAGCCGGTAACCCCTTGAACCTTCGGCGCGTTCAGTTTGCAGAGGCCCAGACCATGGTCTAGTTCGATCTCTCCGGTGATGCTTCGCACAATGTTCCGATCGGCATCGATGTGCGGCGCCAAGTCGACGACCGAGCTTTTCGCCGGATCGCCACCGTATTGGACCTGCACCGGACCGACCAGAAAGGCAAGCGGATCGACTCCTCGCTTGACGTTCGACCGCGGCGCCAAGTCTTCGGTTGCTCGATTCGGATCGAAGCTGGTATCCTCGGCGATGATGGGCGTTCTCAACCGCCAAAGATCGTCGTAGGCCCGCCGTTCGCTTACGACCGTGTTTCCTTGCCGGATATATCCTTTGCGAAACGCCAGCGACGCGGCGGGAAAACCACCCAAAAGCGCCGGCGTGGACAGTTGCCACTTCCCCATCGGCCGGCCAAAACCGACGTCGGACGTGGCAAACCAGTAGTAGATGTCCACGCCGCACAGCGAACCGTAGGCCGCCACCAGAAACGGGCCTTCCGATTGATATCGCAGCGGTGGCACCCAGGTGCTTTCCGGGATGATCGTCGGCAGCCCGGCTACCTGTTTGATGTTCAGCGGAAGCCCCCGCGGATTCATCAGGGCCGAAACGGAGGCGAAACGGTCGCCCTTGCTTATCAAGTAGCCCGCCTTGTGCCCTTGCTGAGGATTGACGTGCGGGCCGCCGTAATACTTGTTGGCGCCGATGACGTCGTTGGCCGCGTAGCAAAGCCGCTCGACGTCGAGCATCCGCACCCCGTCGGCCGTCTTCCAATTGCCGGCGTTCACCAGTTGTTCGCAGCCCAGACTCCGATAGTAGTCCGCCATCTGGCGATTGAACCCGTGCATGGTCTGGGCGTAGAACTTGATCTGATCGGCCAGGCGCTGGTCGTTACCGCGTCGCTGGGTGATCTCCCAGATGGAATAGAGTCCGAACACGCCGCCGGCCGGATCGTCGTCCTTGTGTTTGGCCCCACCCCACGCAGCTTGGGCCTTCGCGGTCGAGCCGTACTTGGCCTCCAAGAACTGGGCAAACTTCCGGCCAAGAGACTTTCGCTGCTCGCCTTGAACCGATTGCATCGACCAGAAGAGCATGCTGTCTTCGTTCTGGATCTGGATGACGGCGACAGCCGGGTCCCGAGCCAGCGAAATTCCCGTGTAGGGGTTCTCCTCGGTAAAAAGGGCGTTGACCCACGCCTTGTATCCTTGCCGCAGCGTCTCGTCCCAGAAGAGCAAGGCCATTGGTTTGCCGCTTCCGAAGCCGGGAATGTTCCAACTCGGCTGTACGTTGCAGGAGACGGCCCAATACGGCGAGATCGTTGTGTAGATGCCCTCTTTCTTCATCGCGGCCACAAGCTGCCAGCACTGGTCCAACGCCTTGCGATCGACGTCGGTCACCCTGGAGCCGGGTGTCTTGGGGCACAACTGGCCGTGGAAACGGACCATGTTCACGCCCCGTTTGGCCAGCCACCTTGCATGGAGGGCAAGCTGCTCCATGCCGTGCTTGCCCTGCAAGTTGGTATTGACCGCCCAAAACCGAACGGGGCGGCCGTCGCCAAGCGAAAAATCACCCCCGGCCGTCCGCTTGATGAATCCCGACTCGCCGGCGGCGCGCTCGTTGAGATGCCGTAAATCGAGCAGGGAGTCGGCATCGAACGTATCGACATCCGGCTCGAATGCCCACGTGCCCGGGTCGTGATAGCCCAGCTTTTCGCCCGGCTTGCGTTGTCCGTCGGGCGTAAAGGGGCGAAGCGTAAAGAGAAAGCAGTCGAGAGCCCCGTGATGTTGGATCTCGCCGTGAAACTTGAAGCGAATCGTGTGGCTGCCGCGACTGAGCCGCATCTGGCCGGCCTTGCACCACGCGACGAAACGCATGTCGGGCTTGTTGTCCGAAGCCAGATTGACCCGATCGAAGACGTTCTGGCCAAGATCAATCTCCGTCCACTGGCCGTTGTCGATCTGGTAGGACAGCCGCGGCTTGGCGACCGTGTTTGCCCGAACCCAGAAGGCGTAGTCCCCGTCGGCCGGCACCCTCAGATCGTAGTCGGCCGTTCCGTCCGTCTTGCCGTAGTTGGATATCCACTCGTTGCCGGAGAGTTCGATCTTCTTGATCGAGTTGTACCATCCATGCACGGCGACGTTTCGGTCTTTGGCGGCTTCACCCTCGACCCACACATAGTCCTCGGCGGCGAGGGCTGAGGCGGCGAGGCCGCATCCAAGCAGGATGGCCGCAAGTCCGATACCGGGAAGACAGAACCTATTGCCACTTCTCATCGATCCGCTCCCTCGGTTATGCCCTATTGATGAAGAGGAAATGCGTGATCTTGTGCCGTGCCAGCTCGCCGCAAGGCAGCAATCTCAAGGGCTTTTCCGGTCGGGTTGGGAAACGTCGATCTCCCCCACGGCAGTCATTCCCAGTTTCAACTCCCGTTTCATCTCCGGAGTTGTGTCCTCCAGCGACACCAAAACGGCGAACTCCGTGACGTCTCCGCGCCAAAAACTGGACGGTTCGGCGTGCTCGGCCACATGGGTCACCTGGCCACGAAATACGCGATCCGGTACCGCATCGAATTCGAGCCGGACCGACTGACCCTTGCGAACGCGCTCGATTCGGGATTCGTTCACCGTGAGGCGGACTTGCAGCCGGCTCATGTCCGGCATGATCAGGAGCAATTGCCGTTGACGGACGACGGCGCTCTCCTCGACGGGCTCCGAGCGGCCACGCGCGGCGGACTCGTTGTTGATGATTACCAGGCCGTCGCGCGGCGCGAGAATGCGACAAGTCTCGATCTGGTGCTCGATGGCCGCAAGCTTCACCTCCTCCAATTCCACCGTGGCCTTGGCGCCGAGCAGATTGGCCCGGACCTTGTCCGTCGCCGCATCGGATTGGATCCGGATCTGGGTCACGGCCGAGTTGGCTTCGAGGATCGCCAGCTCCAGTGCGGCCGTGCGATAGGCCCGCAGAGGCCCGGTGAGCAACCGCCGGGTGGCCACGCCTGTCTCCACTGTGGCACGGGAT
>CAYUIQ010000007.1:0-75544 GCA_964444795.1 uncultured Planctomycetaceae bacterium | reverse complement strand
AGCGCCAGTTGATCCTCGCCGCCGCCGCCGTCGACGGTGATATTCTCAACGCCGAAGACATGAACGTCATACCCATCGATGGCCAGCGATGCGAAGGGCTCGTCTTGGTTGGGCTCGGCCCAAAGCTCGACGCTTTCGCTTCCATCGGAGCCGGTGAAGATGAACGAGTCGTCTCCGCCGGCCTCGCCAAAGTGGATGGTTTCGACCGCCGGATCGACGTCCACGACGTTTCCGTTGACCTTCACGATCCACGAACCGGCCGTATCACCGGCACTGAGCCGGAACTGGTCGGGCCCCGCGGTCCCCGGGAGTTCCAAAACACTGGAGGAATCGCCCGAACCACCGACAATCGGCGGATCGAAATTGCCCACCACAGGCGCGGCGAATTCGTCGCCGAACCGGGCGAAGACGTCGTCGCCGAAGGGGATCGGTTCAAACCGGGCGGTCAGTTCGCCGGTATTCGGATCGATCGCAAGTTGATCGCCGTTGGGATCGATGATCGACGTACCGCCGGAGATGAGGAAGTACCACTCGGCCCCCTCTTCCGGAACGGCACCGGCGCGATCGGGCACCCACAGCCCCAGGTCGTCGTATCCGTCCTGGTCAATGTCCACGGCGACTGGTCGTTCGCGAACGCCGATGAAGCCAAAGTGGAAAGTAACGTCGGCCACGCCGTCCCAACCGAGTTGGTCTCCCGCCGGAGCTAGATCGATCTGGAAGGTGTCGTCGGACCAGGCCGCCAAGTCGTCGAGCCCGTCGCCGTTGAAATCGCCGACCACGGAGTGACCTTGGAGTTCGCTGTCGAGGGAGAAGTCGACCATGAAATCGTGGTCGGTGTCGAAGTACCAAGTCGATCCGGCCACCAGCGGCGTCGCATAGACCACACCGACCTCGTCGCCGTTGATGTCGCCGCCGATTTCTCCGTCGGCATTGGCGCCGGGCTCCCCGACGACAACCGGGGAATCGAAACGACCGGCAATGGGGTGCCCGTTGACGGCGGCCGGGTCGACTTGCACGACGTCGGCCACTCCGTCGTTATCCGTATCGACCAACCATCGGTATTCCCCGTTCGCCTGGCCGTACGCAGCGAGCTTGTCGAAACCATCGGCCGTGCCCTCGGCATCGGCGACGAAGTTTCCGGCGATGATGTCGTCACTGGTCAGGCCGAACATGTAGGTGACGTCGCGGTTGATGACGTCGGCGTTGTCCGGGTCGAAGACGAAGTTGCCGTTGGTGTCCACCCAGACACTGCCGGCGCCCCAGACTCCCAACTCGGGCCGGCTGTCAACGGTAAACCGGGCCGCGAATTCCCCGCCATGTTGACCGTCGCCGGTGGGGAAGATGGGCGGGGTGTCCAGCGGAACGTCGTTGCCTTCAAACGGCGCGTCGGCTCCGGATTCGCCGTCCAGCGGGTTGCCCGCCAGATCAGCCAGCGAGTCGGATACGGTGAGCGTGAAGCGGTCGTCGGGCAGTGGGGTAGCGAACACCAACTCAACCCGAGCCACGGCCTCGCCGTTTTGCACGGGGATAAACTCCGCAATCACCTGCGTAATCGCGATTGCCCCGTTGGCGTCGCCGGTTAACTGGTAGTTCCCTTCTTCCTGGGCCAGCGCTTGGAGGACGGCCTGAGCTTGCGTGCCGTCGGGTAGTTGCAGCGGATCGGTGAAGTGAATCACGATGCTGTGAATCAAGGGATCGGGGCCACTTTCGGGCTTGGGCGTGAAGAGGCTGGTGGCACCGTCGAACTTACTTTCCCCATCGACGATCACCTGCCCAAGGGTGACGTTGTCGATGCGCGGTCCCAACGTGTCGACGACCACCTCCAGCGAAGCCGGATCCGCCGCACCGGAGACATTGCCCGCCACGTCGACGAAGAACGCCGTAATGATGTGTTGTCCGTCGGCCAGATTGAGGGTGGTTTGCAGTTGCCAGTTGCCTTCGATACCCGGAGGGGGCGGGAAGGCATCGTTGGCGTCGAGCGGCACGGCCACGGTCGTTCCGGCCGCTTGGCCGTCGATCTGGACCGCCACCACGGCGTCGGCTTCGGTCGAACCAAAGACCGCGGGGGTCATGTCGGCGGTGATCTTGTCTTGCATCGTCGCCGGGTATCCCCACACGCCCGTATCGCTGTCCGGATGCAAGGCGATTGTTCCGGTCGGGGCGACCGTGTCGATCGTCACGTCGAGGAGGAAGTCGGGGCTGATGTTGCCCGCCCGGTCTTCCACTTCCAGCTTCAGGTTATGAACTCCGTTGACCAGCGGCCCAAGGTCCGTGGTCACTAGGTTTTCCGCCGTCGGCGTTGCCGACGCGTAGAGCAGGGTCTCGGCACTGGACTCCGCGCGGCCGAAGATGCGATAGGTCAGGTTCTCGGCGACCAAGTGATCCGCCGCGTTGGGGTCTTCGGTCGTTGCCGAGAAGTTGGGACGGACGATTCGGGTGACGTTGTCCTCATCGCTGCGGCCCGAGTCGTCGGCGGCAGCCAGATCGAGCAGCGGCGTATTGGGCGCCACGGTGTCGATTTCGATCTGCAGCGCCTGGGGGCCCTCGCTGACGCTAACGTTACCGGCCAGATCCTCGACCTCGGCGGTCATGTCGTAGACGCCGTCGGCCAGCGGCTCGACGGTCACTTCCCAGACTCCCGTGGTGGAGCCGGGCTCGCCACCGCCCGCTTCCGCCGAACCAACAACGCCTTGCCCGACGAGCAGCCCGTTGGCGTACACGCGAACCAGGGCGTTGGCTTCACCCGTTCCGCTGAAGGCGGGAGCGTTGACGTTGGTCACGTTATCGTCGTCGGCCAATCCCGAATCGCTGGAAGCCAGCAGATCGGGGATCGTTGGCTCGTCCGGCCGGGTCATGTCGACGGTGACCACCAGTTCTTCGGCTTGGGCACTGCGGTTGCCGGCCGTGTCGAATGCCTCGACGCTTAGCGGATGCGAGCCCTCGGCCAGCGTCAGCGTGCGGTTGGTAAATCCACCCCCACCCGCGGGCATAACGAACTGGTCGATCACCGTCTCGCCGTCCTTGATCACCACCTCGGAACCGGCTTCCGCCGAGACACGGAATTGAGCCGTGCCGGGCTGGGCCGGATCGCCCTGGGTGACGTTGTCCAAATCGGAACTGCCCGTGTCGTGGGCGGCCAGCAGATCGAGGGTCGGTCGTTGCGGCGGCAGCGTGTCGATGGTTACTTCCAACGGATCGCTGAGCAGGCTGATGTTGCCGGCCAGATCCTCAAGCTCCGTGGTGATGCTGTAGATGCCGTCGGCCAGCGGCTCGACGGTAATCTCCCAGACGCCCAGCCCGTCGACCGGTGTCTCCTCGGGGCCAGGGGTCGGGTCGCTCTGGTCGGAGTTGACCACGGCCTCGCCCACGAGCCTGGGCCCGGTGCCGTTGTCGGCGAAGATTCGGATCCTCGCGTTGGCCTCGGCCAGACCCGTGAAGGCCGGCTGGTGGATTGCCGTGATCGCGTCGCCAGCGGTGCCCGTATCGCTGGAGGAGACGAGACTCGGCACTGCCGGCTGGTCCGGGGCGGTGAAGTCGACCGTCACCAGCAGTTCTTCCGACTGGGTGAAGCCGCCGGCGTCGTTGAACGCTTCGGCGCTTAGGGGATGCGGTCCCTCGGCCGGGAAGCCGCCGTTGACTTCCAAATCGTCGAAGTTGATCTGGACGATCGCATCGCCACTGGCCCCGATGGCCAAACCGGCGAAGATAACCGTATTGCCGTCCTTGATGTCGACAACCGTATCCGGATCGCTGGTGACGCGGAAATCGGCGATGCCGTCGCCCAGGAAGGGACCGCCGATGGTCACGTTGTCGAGGTCCGACTGTCCCGTATCGTCGCGATTGAGCAAGTCGATGGTGGGACGTTGCGGCGCGGCCGAGTTGACGGTGATGTCGAGCGACGGTCCTTCAGCCGGATCGCTGATGTTGCCGGCGGTGTCTTCGCTGGAGACGGTCATCGTATAGGTGCCGTCGGCCAGCGGCTCGACGGTAATCTCCCAGGCGCCCAACCCGTCGTTCGGCTCGATGGCCGTGTTGTCGGAACCGGCCACGGTTTGACCAACCAGTTCACCGTTGGCGAAGATGCGGATGATCGTGTTGACCTCGGCCACTCCGGCGAAGGCCGGCTGCGAGATGCTCGTGAGATTGTCGGTCGAGCTGGTGCCCGTGTCGCTGGCGTCGAGCATGTCCAGCGTAATCAACGTCGCGTTGGGGGCATTCGGGTCGAAGGTGACCAACAGGCTTTCCGATCGCACCGTAGTACCGGTAGCCTGTGTCGTTTGCCCGTCGAAGATGACCACCGCGGCACTGACGATATTGGTGTATCCAAAGGCGTCCGTGTCGCCGGGGAACCCGATGTGCAGGTCCTGCGCCATTTGCCCGTCAATCGCGAAAATACTGGTGGAGGTACCCACCGGATCGGCAATGCCGACGGACTGACCGTTGACGAACACCTCGACGGCCGCACCCGGTGTTCCAGGCACGTCGGCGGAGCTCAGGATCCAATTGGCCGGGTAACTGCTCAGATCGGCCTGCACGAACAGTCGCGGGTCGGCGGTTGCCGTGACCCGATCCTGGTTGCTGGCTCCCGTGTCGTCGTTAGGATCGAGGGTCACGTTGGTGGGTACCGGCGCGGCGAAGTTCTCGATTTCCAACGTATAGGCGTTCGGCTCGCCGTCGACACTGTAAACGTGGAGGAAGTAGGCCTCCTGGGAAACCACCGGAATAATCAGTTGCTCGTCGTCGGTCGTCGAGTCGGACAACGCGATCTGGTTGCCGTCGGCGTCGAGAATCTCGATGTCGAGGTTCGCACCTACACTGATTACGACCCCGTCGCCACCATCACGCTCTTCGTCGACGAAGAAGGCGTTGACGATCAGCAGCCCGGTCTCGGCGGCCGTGATGCGGAAGTAATCGTCGTTGGTTTCCGCTTCGCCCTCGCTGTGGATCGTCAGGTCGCGGAGCGTGATCTTGGGAATCGACCCGAGAATCGTCGCCTCAGGGATGCTGTCGTTGGGCTCGAACCGGTCGGGCAGAAGCGGCGAGAACGGCTCGTCGTCGATCAACAGTTCCTCGATGTTGTCGAAGCTGATCGGCTGGGAGCCGCTGAAGAAGAAGGCCCCCGAGTCGGCCTCCGGGCCGGCTTGGAAGGTGAAGGCGTCACCGCCGGACAGCAGGTTGAGCACGTCGCCCGTCCCGGGGATGATGCCGATCGGATCTCCGCCGTCGACCATCACCGAGACCTTGTCCGAGGGCGTCAGGTTGATCCGATCGATCCCGTCGTCGGTCGCCACGTTGAGCGTCCCGACGTTAGTCGTCGAGATCACCTGGTAGAGCACCTCGCCGGACTGCGTGTCGGTGACCGAAATCACCGGGTTGGCCGCGTTGGCGTCCGCGTCGAAGTCGATGTTGAACGTATCGTCGCCGCTGGCCTCGGTGGTGGTGCCGTCGGTTCCGTGCAACACCAGCACGTCGGTATCGCCGGCAGCGCCGTCGTTGGCGACGATCTCGATGCCCGTGTTGGTTGTGTAATCGATGACCGTGATCGGCGTGTTGCTGGCGGCATTGTTGACGATCAATTGGCCGCTGCCGTCGCCGGAGGGTACGACAACCGTTTCCTCGGAAACGCCGGCGACGCCGTTGATGACCAGCAGGTCGGGGTTATCGATGCCGTCGGCACCGGGGTTGCCCTCGTCGAAGGCCACGTCGATTCCCCAGCCCGCCGGCGTGTCGTCGGCGTAGGGTGTGATCTCCAGCCGATCGATGTCGGTGGGCGGGTCGCTGTCAGTTCCCGCTTCGTCGTCGCCCATCACGTTAAGATGGACCACGTTGCGGAACCCGATCGGCGAACTGCCGTTGATCTCCAGAACGAACTCGTTCGTGCCGTCGGTGTCCGGCTGGTAGCGGTCTTGCACGCCGGCGATCGGCAACAGGTCCGAATCGACATCGGTACCGGTGATCACGTAGTTGTCGTTCTGATCGATCGCCGCGTCGTTGTTGTCGCCGAAGATGTTGACCGTCTGGCTCGCCGCGCCCGGGGTGAGCGTCACGCTCTCGATCGAGCTGAAGCCCAGGCCGAGCGAACCGCCCGAGGTGATCGTTACGATCGGGGCGTCGGCCGGCGTGGCGGCCTTGCTGCTATAGACGTTGACCTCCGCGGGCGTCAGCACGGTGAGGCGGTCGCCGTCGGGTGGGATCGTGTCGGTGAGGTCGGCGTCCGGGTCGGGATCGCCGCCGTTGATCTGTATCGCGAAGTTGAAGGACAACTCGGCCAGGATATCGTCGGCGATGCCGTCGGCGCCCGGTGCCGTCTCGAAGCCCGTGTTGACCGTCAGGCCAACGCGAAGCGGATCGTTGGCCTGCACGAAGCTCGTCGTGGCCAGATTCACCGGCAGCAGCATCGTGCCGTTGTTTTCGATCGTGACCTGACCGTCGGTCACAGTGATCACGTCGCGGGCGTCGGGCAATCCCATGGCCGTCGCGCCGGGGATGATCACGCCGTTGCCGAATCCGAACACGTCGCCGGTGGTGTTCGCGTCGACCAGATCGCCCTCGTTGGCGGGCTCGTTGGGGTCATCGCTGCCGGGGGCATGAACGTAAAGCTGATCGCCGTCGGTGGATCCGCCGCCGTCGAATGTGATTCCGCCGGGCGCGATATCCTCGATTTTCAGATCGGGTCCGCTGCCGCCGCCGGCCACGCCGGGGAATTGGTCGAAGAAATCGCCCTCGGCCGCCGGACCGTCCCACGGATCGCCGCCGAGGAAGACCAGCGCCGCGTCGGCCGCCGTCGGAGCTACCGTCAGCAGGTCGTCGCCGGTGGTTCCCACCACGGTGACCGTGTCGTCGTCGGCGCCGTCGCCGAGGCTGTTGACCGTCTCGACGCCGTCGAGTTCCAGTAGTGTGCCGCCGTCGATGTCGATCGTGGCCTGTCCGGCCGTATCCAGGTAGGTGAACGTCGTGGTCCGGGCGCCACCCGCGTCTTCCACGTTCACCACGTCCCGGTTACTCGAATCGAGCGCCGGGTCTCCGCCGAGCACGGTGAAGCTGGTACCGGTGGCAACCAGTCCGTC
The DNA here is from genome assembly GCA_964444795.1 of uncultured Planctomycetaceae bacterium. GTDB lineage: Bacteria > Planctomycetota > Planctomycetia > Pirellulales > Thermoguttaceae > JABMRP01. The sequence goes on along the minus strand of CAYUIQ010000007.1, from coordinate 68,477 downwards.
GGCCAGATGGACATTGAACGTGTCCGTGCCGGTGCCGCCGTCGAACGCATGGTCGGCCAGAGCGGCCATTTGGTCGGCCTGGATGCTCAGCGTGGCATTGCCCTGACCGTCGACGATGTCGACCGTTCCGGAGCCCGCTTGGGCCACGCCGGTGGCGTCGATGTTGTAGGTGTTGTTGGCCGTCGAGGCGTCGGGCCCCAGGACGCTGATCTGCTCCAGATCGCCGTCGTAGAGGACGAGTCCGCCGAAGCCGAACAGGCCGCCGGTGGTGACCGTGCCGCCGAACACGCCGCCGCCGATCTCCGTGTCGTTCATGTGGAACGTACTCGAAGCGGTGGTTCCGGAGTCGTCGATGACCAGGCGGTCGGCGCCGCCGGATCCGGCGTTGACGTCGATCGGGCTTCGCACCCCGGCGGCCTGATTGGTTGCCGCATCGGTGACGTTGATCAGATCGTCGCCGTCGCCCGTGTTAAGCACCGTCGCCGTCAGGCCCACGGCGGTCGACTCGACGTTGAAGATCTGTGCTTCGTCGTTGTGCGAGATGGTAATCGTACCGGCGTCGAGGCTGCCGTAGGTGATCAGCCCGGCGGCAATGTCTTCGATCGTGGCAGCGGTCACGGTAACCATTTCGGCGCCGAGGCTATTGCTGTCGTCGACGTTGAGGTCGTCGTTACCGAAACCGCCGTCGACGGTGACGGCGCCGAGAATGCGGTCGAGGGTGCCGTTGTCCTCGATGTTAAAGACGTCTTCGCCGCGCTGGCCGAATGCTTGAGTCGAAACGGCCGCGGCCGTGGCTTCGATGTTGAAGGTATCGGCGTCGTTGATGAAGCTCGTGCCGATCCCGTCGTTACCGTAGAGCCGCAATTCGGTCAGCCCCGCCGCCGGATTGGAGTTGTCGACGCGGATCGTATCGTCTCCCAACATGGCGTGGACGGTCACGATCGACTTCTCGGTGAATTCGATGCTTTCGAAGCCGTTGGACTCCTCTTGTACCCGGGTCATGCCGAAGGCGCCGTCGACCACCTCGATGCTGTCGACGTCGGGTGTGCCGACGATGTCGAGTTGCGCGACCGGCGTGGTGTCGATCACCGGCGTCAGATCCTCGAAGCGGATGACTTGCTCGTTGCCGTTGGTGTTGGTGTAATCGACGTTGTCCGGATCGAGAATGAGGATGCCGTCGGCGGCACCCAGCGGACCGCCCATGCCGACGGGCACGCCCGGCCCGGTGAGATACGTCTCGCGAAGGACGGCCGTCGGAACGGTCGCCAGACTGGGATCGCCTTCGATCCTCAGCGTATCGTTGCCGACGAGTACGCCGTTACCGTCGAAGGAAAGGCCGCCGGGCAAAACGATCAGCCCGTTGGCGTTGTCGACGGTCAGCGTGTCCTCGTCGCTGGAGCCGTTGAAGAAGACGCTCTCGACATCGGTGACGGAGATGGCCGGCAGCAGGACCCCGTTGACAATAATTTCGATCTCCGTGCCCGTGGCCGCGTCGAGCCGAATCAGGAAATCGTCGGGAATGCCGTTGTCGGCGTTGCCGGCTCCGGCGTCGTCGGCGTCGATCACGATCCCCAGCGGGTTGATGCTGTCAATGAACTCGATGTCGCGGAAGTTAACGTCCAACACGCCGGTGCGGAAGATCGTGCCCGCCCCCGGCGTGGAATCGAAATCGAGGAAGGCCGGCCCGAAATCGTTGTAGAACAACGTGTCGCCGGGGTCGCTGAAGAACGTCGGTACGTTGCCGTCGATCATCAGGCCGTCGGTGGTGTCCAACCCGCCGAGCGATAGATCCGGACCGAAGGCCCCGCCCGTCAGGCCGCCGTCGATCACGATGTCGGCGCTGGCGGTGCCGGTGGGTGTTACGTTGATCAAATCGACGTCATTGGGCGCTTCGACGGTGACCAGATCGTTGTTGTCGGCGCCGCCGTCGTAGTCGACCGTCTCGATCGTCGCCGCGTTGACCGTGGTGCCAAGACCGGTGATCGTCAGGCTTCCGCTGGTCGGGGTCGGATACTGCATCGAAAGGGTGCGGACTCCGACTCCCAGGTCGTTGATTTCCAGAACGTCGCGATTGGCCGCGTCACCGCCCGGGTCGTTTCCTTCGATTGCCAGGCTGGCCGCGGCGATCGTGCTGGTCACATTGAGGACAAAACGATCGTTGCCCGTGTTGCCGAGGAAGGTATTGAAGGCGGTCAGGTTGTCGCCGTTGATGGTGACGGTATCGTTACCGAGCCCCGCGTCGACGGTCGTCTCCTGGGTCGCCGTGGTGTCGTCGACGGTGATATCGTCGCCACCGCTACCGGCAAGCAGATGCAAGTCGTCGACGACGTTGATGGCGTAGGAAATCGTCGCCGGGCTGAAACCGGTGATCTCCGTTATCGGACCGGTCGTGCCGATGGTGCCGACGTCGAACGTGGCGTCACCCGAGTCGTCCACTTGAAGACGGACGGTGCCGTCCAAATCGGTCAGGTGGAGCGAGCCGTTGATGTTGGCCAGATTGCCGGGGAACGTGCCGAAATCGGCGGTCGTGTTGCCGACGGTGACCGTGGACGGATTGAAACTGTGGGTCAATTCCAGCGTGGTGTCCGTGCCGGCGGCCGTGCTCAGCACGTCGAAGACCGTCGTTCCGGCGTCGGCCGTGTCGATCAGAAGATCTTCGATCGTAGCGTAGGTGATCGTTCCCGGGGCGATGCCGCTGATCGTCGTGGCCGTCAACGTCACGTTGGCATCCAAGCCGGCCGAATCGTCGATCTCGGCATCGTCCGTGCCGACGCCGCCGTCGATATGGACGGCGCCGTCAAGGCTGGCCGTCGTGCCGGCCGTGCTGGAGAGCCGGAACTGGTCGTCCCCGTCCTGGCCGAACAGCCGGGTCGTGACCGCGGCGCCGGTGGCCTGGACGTTCATCACGTCGGCCGAAGCATCATCGGCGGCCGAACCGCCGGGACGCTCGTTGCCGTACAGATCGAGGTTGGTCAGCCCCGTGGCCGCGCCCTGGTTGTTCACCGTGAAGGTGTCGGCTCCGCCGAGGCCGCTGATCGTGACGTTGGTCTTGTTGCCGAACTGGATCAGCTCGAATGTGCCGGTGCCGCCGTCGTTGATTTCGTTGGTCAGCACCCCGGCGATGAGCGGGCCGTCGACGACGTTGACCGTGTCGGGAGCCGCGGTGAGGAACATGTCGAAGTCGACCACCGGCGTCGTGTCGGCGACCGGTTCCAGCCCGGTGAAGGTAATCACCTGCTCGTCGCCGTCGCGCGTGCCAACGGCGCCCACGCCCGCGCTGTCGTTGGGATCGAGTACGATCACGCCCGAATTGGGACCGGTAACGGTATACGTCTCGCGGAGAATCGTGATCAACGGGTTGCCGGTGATGTTCAACTGGTCGGCCGTGCCTGGGGTGTTGTTGCCCAGCGCGTCGCCGTCGAAGAAGATACCGCCAATCGGGTTGACCAGCCCGCCGCCGTTGTCGACCGTCAGCGTATCCCGGTCGCTGGAGCCGTTGATGAACAGCGCCTCGACGTCGGCAAATAGTTCGCTGTAGACCAAGATGCCGTTGACGCGAACTTGCAGATCGACCCCGTTGACTCCGCTGCGTTGCACGAGGAAGGTGTCGGCCGTGCCGTTGTTCGCTCCGTTGGTGGGATCCGTGTCAGCGTCGATTCCGATCCCGAGGAATCCGGTTACGTCAAGCGTTTCGATATCCAGGTACTCGACGTCGGGCGCGCCGGCCGCCGTGAGGATTCCCGCTCCAGGTCCGCCGAGATCCAGTTGGGCGCTGCCGTCGTAGATCAACGTATCGCCGTCGGGCCCGACCTGTGCGTTCCCGTCGATCAACAGTCCGATATTTCCGGGGCTTCCGGCACGGATTCCGCTGAGGCTCAGTTCGACGTCCGCCCCCGCGTTCAACAACACGGTCGCCGCGTTGTCCGAGACGGGCGTGACGGTGAACGTGTCGTCGCCGAGCGTACCCACGACGGTTACCTCGTCGTCGTTGGAGAAGTTGCCCTGGTAGTCGATCAATTCGGTCGTGGCGACGGTGAGTGGGTTGCCAAGGCCGGTGATTTCGACGTCGTTGCCGCCCAGAGCCGTTACCGTCAGAACGCGCGCGGCGAATCCCAGGTCGTTGATCGTGAGTTGGTCGACGTTGGCCGGGTCGCCCGCCGGATCGTTGCCCTCGATGGTCAGGCTGTCGCCGGCGATGTTGCCGGTGACGTTCAACGTGAACTCGTCGTTGCCTGCGTTGCCGCGGAACGTGTTGTCGCCGGTATATGAAGCGGAGTTGTTGATCGTGACCACATCATCGCCGCCGCCGGCGTCCAGCGCGATACCCCGGGCGGAAGTGACGGTGATCGTGTCGGCGTCGAGACCGGTCCGCACGGCCAGATTCTCGACCGAGGCCACGCTGTAATTGATCGCCACGGGTCCCAGGCCGGTGATCTGGCCCGCCGTGATCGTCGCCGTGTCGCCGGTCGCGTCGAGGGAGTCGTCGATGATGAGCTGGTCGGCACCGCTGGCCGACTGGCCCTGCATGTCGATCGTCAGCGCGCCCTGGACCGCTTCGAGCGTCGCGGGGCCGCCCACGGTCACCACGTCGTCGCCGGCACCGGAATAGACTCTCGTGTCGGTTCCCAGGGCCGTGCCGAGCAGGTCGATCGTGTTGCCCTGGTCATTGGCCTCCAGGATGAGCCTTTCGACGGCCGCGTAACCGATCGCGCCGCTGGAGGCACCGGTGATCGCGCTTGCCGAAAGCGTAATTCCCGCGTCGGCGGTCGTGGAGGCCGTATCGGTGACGTTGAGCCAATCGTTGGTGCCGTCGCCTCCGTCGATGTTGACGTTGCCGATGATGCCGTCGAGGCTGTCCGCCTGGTCGACATTGAACGTATCGTTACCGCCCTGCCCGAGAGCAGCGATGGTCGCGCCGGCGCCAATGGCCTCGATCTCGAAGCGATCGACCGCATTGTCGTCGACCTGGATCGCGCCGTCGGTCAGTTCGTTGCCATACAGGTTGAGCGACGCCAAACCGGCGGCCGGTGCGGGATTATTGACGGTGAAAACGTCGGACCCGCCCATGCCGTTGACGGTGACGTTGGCCTTGTTGGCGAACTGGACGAGCTCGAATCGGTTGGTCCCGCTGTCGTTGATCTCGGTGGTGACGAAGCCGTCGACCGCCGGACCATCGACCACATTGACCGTATCCAGCGAGGAGGTGAGGAACATGTCGAAATTGGCCACCGGCGTTGTGTCGCCGATCGGTTCCAACCCGGTGAAGGTAATCACCTGCGCCGCGTTGTCGAGGGTCCCGGCGGCGCCGGGGCCCGCACTGTCGTTGGGATCGAAGATGATGTCACCGGAGCTGGGGCCGTTGACCATGTAGGTTTCTCGGGCGATCGCCGTACCGGGGTCACCGATGATGTCCATCCGATCCCCCGTACCCGCCCCGCCGTTGAAGGTGATACTGCCGGCCGGTTCGACCATCCCGCCGAGGTTGACCAATCCGCCCGTGTTGTCAACCGTTAGTGTATCCTCGTCGATCGAGCCGTTGATCGTAATGCTGTTGACGGAGACCAGGTCCTGTACGAAAACGGGAGTGCCGTCAATGGAGATCACCACGGCAGTGAAGGTCGAGTCGAGCGCCAAGCCGAACGCATCGGCCGTGCCGTCGCCGGCATTACCCGGGGCGAGCAGGTCGGCGTCGATCACGAGATCGGTCGTCATACCCAGCGAATTGATCTTCTCGATATTCTGGTAACTGACCGGCGCGAAAGCGCCGAGGCTGTCGGTGAACTGCCCCGTTCCGATGCCCAAGAGATCCAAGGCCGGAACGCCCGCGGCTCCGCTGACGTCGACCGTCAGCGCATCGCCGTCAGGCAAGACATCGAAGCCGGGAGTGCCGCCGTCGATGTTCACCGGCACGTTGGCCAGCGGCGTGACGTTGATCGTGTCACCGATGGCATCGTCGCCGGGAGCCACGTACAGTTCCTCGACGCGATTGCCGTAGAAGGTCGTCAAAGTATCGATCGCCACGGAGAAGTCGGCGGCCGGAGTGAGATCGGGGGCAACGGTCACCACGTCGGTCGTGGCGGCACGCCCGGCGACGTACAGTTCGTCGGTGCCGCCGTTGCCGTCGACGGTGACGCGGCCGGCGACGTTGGTAAACGTGGTGAGATGGCCCGTTTCCACCAACCGGACGCGCCCTTGACCGGCGGCCAAGGAGTCGGCCTCGAACGTGTCGTCCAGACCGCTATGCGTCTGCTCGTCGATGCGGCCCAAGACGGTCAGGTCATCCGTGCTGCCCGCACCGCCGTCGACCACGATGTTCGGTATGATAAGGTCCGGGGTCTGCGCGTTGACCAGACGAATCTCGACCGAGTCGTCTTCGTTGCCCGTGTGGATGGTGATCTGGTCCGACTCGCCTAGTTGCGTGGTATCGTACACGATGGTCCCGGTTGACGACGAGACGTCGATCATGCCTTCTCTGGTGAATGTGGCCCCTGGGGCTCCTCCAAGGAACTCAATCGTGTCGGCCTGATCTGTCTGGCCGTTGACAATCAACGCGTCGGTGTCCGTGGCCCCGCCTCCGGCGTCCCAATCCACGTTGCCGACCAACGGCATGTCGACCGTCAGCGTGTCGTCGCCATCGCCCGTGCGTACGCTGAGCGTTTCCAATTCCACTCCCGCGGATCCGGTAAACCCGTCGACCTGAGCGGCGATGTGAACCGTGTCGCCCGTGCCCGTGTCGGAATCGGTCAGGTCGAGGGTGAGCACGCGAACATCGGTGAAGGTGACCGACTCGAAGGCCACGTTGTCGGTCGTGCCGGTAATCAACCCCTTGGCCGTGGAGCCGAGCACCGGATTCTCGACGGTCACGTCGTCCTGATCGCCGGGCGAGACGAACGTCAACGAGTCGACGTTGTCGACCAGCACCGGGGAAAGGCTGCTGAAGGTGATCGGCCCGCCGCCCGTGTCGACCGTGCCGCTGCCGGTATTGACGGCGTCGGGTGTGTAACTGACTGCGCTGGTCCCATTGCCGATGACTTGCAGTAAATCGCCCGGTGCGCTGGTACTGTCGCCACCGTCGAAGTCGATTCCGCCGACAGAGACGTTGTTCCCATTGCTTAGGTCAACGATCAGCGTGTCGCTGCCATCGTCGCCGTTGAAAGCGACTTCGTTGACCCCGGCTTGCGTTGCGAAACCGTTGCCATCGTGCAGATCGTACGAGACGGTCGTGCCCGCGGCATCGAACTCCAGGGTCAGCGTGTCGTCCGCCGTGTCGCCGTCGAATGTCAACACGCCGGTGCCAATATCAAAGCCCGGTGTGATAGCCAGCAGGCGTCGTTGCTCGAGCGGCTCGAAGCGAGTCTGACGCAAGCCGGGACGCCGGCGTGACGGCCTCTTGCTCGACGAAGAAGAAGGAGAAGAAGATTTGGCCTGCTTGCCGAAAAGATTCCGCAACCACATGATGTGAGCCTCCGCTATGGAACCAGCGAGGTTAATGTCCTAAAAGGGACCGGACCGCGCAGCCATGCAGGAAACTCAACCTCATCCGTGCGGTTTTCCTAAGATCCGATTCATTGGGTGCTATCACCGCAGGGCTCAGTGATAATCTACAGAAGCGGGGTTGTCAAGAACTTATGGGGAAAGAATGCTAAATGGGTTGCGACCACAAGATGGGGCGAATGTCTCGATTCGAATTCACAAACGGGTAAAACAGAGACTCAAGAGAATATGGGCAATCTAGACAAGCAGCGTCAACTACAATCGCCCGTGCGGTGGCCCGCAGTTCCCCGGCAAGACGCAAGGCCATGGCACCCGTTTCCTGCGTCCACACTTCTTCAACGAGCTGTTAACAAATCGGCGCGGACCGGTAGAATGACTTCCAGTCAACGCCGCCCCGGCCTTAACCGAACCAAACTGCAAATGCCCCATATCCACCAGCTTTCCCAGAGTATCATCAATAAGATTGCTGCCGGTGAAGTGATTGAGCGGCCGGCCAGCGTCCTAAAGGAGTTGATGGAAAACGCCGTGGACTCCGGCCCGCGGCGTATCGACGTGTCGGTCGAGGGCGGCGGGGCGGAACTCGTGCGCGTGGTCGACGACGGATGCGGAATCGCCGCCGACGAACTGTCGCTGGCCGTGGCCAGCCACGCGACCAGCAAGCTGCGGGAGGCCGACGACTTGTTTCGGGTGGGCACGTTGGGGTTTCGCGGCGAAGCCCTGGCCTCGATCGCCGAAGTGAGCCGGATGACGCTCCGCAGCCGAACGCCCGACGCCTCCGGCGGGGCCGAGTTGGAAGTGGTCGGAGGCCGGCTTTCCGACTCCGAGCCGTGCGGTTGCCCGCCGGGCACCGTGATCGAGGTGCATAACCTGTTTTTCAATACGCCCGTTCGGCGGAAGTTTCTCCGGACGCCCCAGACCGAGTTCGGCCATGCCAGCGAAGCGTTCTCGCGGATCGCCCTGGCGTCGCCGCGGATTCACTTCACCCTGCGGCACGGCAAGCGGCAGGTGTTCAATCTACCGGCCGGCGAAGACTGGCGATCGCGGATCGGCCGGGTATTCGACTCGCGGATGGCCGAGAGCCTGATCCCGGTCGAGAGCGCCCAGAGCGATGTCCGGATATCCGGGTACGTGGCCCACCCGAACCACAGCCGCGGTAACGGCAAGATGCAGTATCTCTTGCTCAACGGGCGGTTCGTTCGCGATCGCTCGTTGCAGCACGCCCTGGGAGAAGCCTATCGGGGGTTGCTGACCGTGGGACGCTTTCCGATTGCGTTTCTCCGCATCGACATGCCGCCGGAACTGGTCGACGTCAACGTCCATCCGACGAAGCTGGAAGTGCGTTTTCAGGATGCGGGCCGGCTCTACAGCCAATTGCTCTCGACGTTGCGAGGGAAATTCTTGACGACCGACCTGACCTCCCGGGTCGAACCGGGCCCCGACGAAGGTCCGGCCGCCGCGCACGACCCCCAGCAAAGCGCCCAATTGCGCCAAGAACTGGTCGATTGGGCGAAGGGCCAGGTTTCGCAGTGGCCGCAACGCGCTGACAGGCCATCGGGCGCGTTGCGCGGGCCGGAAGGGGCGATCTCCGAGGGCCCCCTCCAATTGAACCGGCTCCCGCGCAGTTGGAACCCGGCCGCTGCTATGGACGCCCGAGCGGGGGAAGGCGCAACGACGGCGGACGGCCCCACCGCAGCCGAGATGCCGCCCGAGATGGCCGCCGAGACAACCGACCCGACTGCCCGGGCTATCCAAATGCACGATCGCTACTTGGTGACCGAGAGCCAGGAGGGGGTGGTGGTCATCGATCAGCACGCCCTGCACGAGCGTATCCTATATGAACAGCTTCGGCTGCGAATCGAATCGGGGACCCTGGACGTCCAGAATCTCTTGGTGCCCGAGCCGGTCGATCTGGCCCCCAGCGAGGCGGCCCTCGCACTGGAAAACCGGGAGCTTCTCGGGCGGCTTGGTTTGGTGATCGAGCCGTTCGGGGGCGATACGGTGGTCGTCTCGGGTTATCCGGCGATGCTGGCCAACATGAACCCGGCCGAGGTGCTCCGGGGCCTGCTCGATCGTTTGCTGCAAGGCGGGAAACCGCTGGAAAGCCGCGACGTGTTGGACGACCTGCTCCATACGATCGCGTGCAAGGCGGCGATCAAGGCGGGCGATCGGCTGGCGCCGGAGGAAGTTCATTCGCTGCTGCAACAGCGCCATCTGGTCGCCGATCCGCACCATTGCCCCCACGGCCGGCCGGCCGCGCTGGTCTTTACTCGAGCCGAGTTGGACAAGCGGTTCAAGCGAACATAGCGTCGCGGGCGGTTTGATTTTTCGGTGTCGATCCGGCACAATGGAGCTTTGACGGAGTGATCTCCACACCCGGCCTTTCCTTTCCAACAAGCATCGGCGTCCACCATGATCTGTGTCAGTATTGCCCGCGGCCGACATCGCCACATGATGGCCGAGCACCGCCACCTCGTCAGCCAAGGGGCCGAATTGGTCGAGCTGCGGCTGGACTACATTAACGGCCCGGTCAATCTCAAGCGGCTGTTGGCCGACCGGCCATGCCCCGTGGTGGTGACCTGCCGGCGCGAGCGCGACGGGGGAAAATATACCGGCGACGAGCAGTCGCGGCAGTTGCTCCTTCGCTCGGCCATTGCCGAGGGCGTGGAATACGTCGATCTGGAAGAGGATATCGCGGCCGATATTCCCCGTTTCGGCAAGACGAAGCGACTGGTCAGCCTGCACGATTTCCGCAAGACCCCCGGCGATCTCGAAGCGATCCACGCCCGGCTTTGCCAGGCGGATCCCGATATCATCAAGATCACGACGATGGCCAATCATCCGCGGGACAATTTGCGGATGCTCCGGATGTCGCGCGGCGCCAAGGTGCCGACGGTGGGGCTTTGCATGGGCGACATCGGCGTCCCCACGCGGATTCTCGCCGGCCGGTTCCGGGCTCCTTTTACGTATGCCACGTTCCATCACGAACGGGCGCTGGCCCCGGGCCAACTGAGTTTCGACCAGATGGCCAACATCTACCATTACGACGATATCAACTCCGACACCGACGTCTACGGGGTAATCGCCGATCCGGTGGGCCACAGCCTCAGCCCGTTGATTCACAACACGGCGTTCCACCACATCAAGCGCAACAAGGTGTACCTGCCGTTCCGTGTGCCGCGCGAGGATCTGGGCCGATTTCTGGACGATGCCTCGGAACTGGGAATCAAGGGGCTCAGCGTCACCATTCCGCACAAGGAAACCGTGCTGCAGAAGCTCACCCAGGTCGACGGTGCGGTTCGCGGCATCGGGGCCGCCAATACGATCGTCTTCGACGGCAAGGAAACGCACGGATACAATACCGACTATCGCGCCGCGATGAGCAGCATTGAGGAGGCGATTGGGTACACCGGCGAGGGCACGCATCCGCTCTCGGGAAAAACGGCCCTGGTGTTGGGTGCCGGCGGGGTGGGCAAGGCGGTCGCCTACGGGCTCGGGCGGCGCGGGGCACACGTCGTTCTCAGCGACGGCATGGCCGACCGGGCACGCGATCTGGGCGAGCGGCTCGAGTGTCGCGCTGCCGATTGGGCCTCGCGACACAGTGTCTCGGCCGACGTGCTGGTCAACTGCACCCCGGTCGGAATGCATCCCAACGTCGACGAGAGCCCCTACGACGAGCACCACCTCCGCCCCTCGATGATCGTCTTCGACGCCGTCTACAACCCGGAAAACACGATGCTGGTCAAGGCGGCTCGGCGGCGAAGCTGCACGGTCATCACCGGAGTGGATATGTTCGTCCGCCAGGCCGCGTTGCAGTTTAAGCTGTTTACCGACCGCGACGCCCCGGAAGATCTGATGCGGACGGTCATTCACCGGGCAATCGGCGCGGCCAAGTGTTGAGATTGATATGAACCTCGTACTCATCGGATATCGGGCCACCGGCAAGACCACCGTGGCGGAGATACTTGCCCGGCGGCTTGCCTGGGACTGGATTGACGCCGACGTGGAAATCGAACGCCGCGCCGGCAAGCCGATCGCGAGAATATTCGCCGAAGACGGTGAACCGGCCTTCCGCGACCTGGAAGCGGAGGTGATCGCCGATCTGTGTGGCGGCGGACCGCTGGTGCTGGCCGCTGGCGGAGGCGCCCCCCTGCGGGAGGAAAGCCGCCGGGTCATGCGGGCCGCGGGAAAAGTCGCCTGGCTGCGGGCAACCGCCGAGACCGTTTGGGCACGCATGAACGGCGACGCCACCACCGCCGGACGCCGTCCCGATTTGACCGACAAGGGCGGGCTGGCCGAAATTGTCGAGCTGATGACCCGCCGCGAGCCGATTTATCGCCAGTCGGCCCACCTGGAGGTCGATACCGAAGGTAAAGCCCCCGAGCAAATTGCTACCGAGATCCTCGATCTCCTCGGCCTTACCCCCGAGAATCCGGCCCCCGACGCGAAGGATTCGGCGTGAACGTAATCCTGGCCATCCCTCTCGAATTTCGCCTGGCCGGCCTGTTCGTGGTCGGGGTTTGCCTGGGAAGCGTCGTCAATTGGGCCGTTTACCAGTTGGCCTACTTCCCCCGTCCGATCAGCCCCTGGTCGGCACCCGACCGCAAAGCCCCGCCGCGAAACTGGCAGGATCGCATCCCGCTGGTCGGTTGGCTCGGACTGCAGCGCGAGTCGTCGCTCCACGGAACCGGGTTCTGGGTGCGGCCGATGCTGCTCGAAGCGCTCCTGGGCGTCGGTCTGGCCGCCTTGTATTGGTGGGAAACGGAGGCCGCCGGGCTGTATCCGGCCGGATTCGGCGCCTCGGCCGCGACGCTCCACCTCCAATTCACCGCCCACGCGCTGTTGGTCCTGCTGATGGCGGCCGCGTCCTTTATCGATCTCGACGAAACGAACATCCCCGACAATATCACGGTCCCCGGCACGTGGCTGGGGCTCGTTCTGGCCGTTTTTCTGCCCCTCTCGCTGCTGCCCGAGTTGTTCGCCTGGATCGGTCGTCCCGACGTCTGGGCGAAATCTCGTGATTTTATGCATGTCGCCTCGCCCAGCAAGCTGTCCGGTGGGTTGGCCAGTCTCGGCTCGGTCGGCATGTTGTTCGTCGGCCTGACGTGCTGGTGGGGGTGGTGTTTTGCCTTGATGCGCCGGGTGTGGACAATCCGATGGGGGTGGCGGCGGGCCGTGTTGATCTTCGTGCGTCGCCTGACCCGCGACCCGTCGGCCCGTCCTATTGTCCTTATGGGACTGATCGGATCGGCCGCAATCGGCGGTGTTTGGCACTTCGCCGAGGCTGGATGGGTGGGTTTGCTGAGCAGCCTGGTCGGCATGGCCGCCGGGGGTGGGATCACTTGGGCGGTTCGGGTGATCGGGACCTCGGTCCTGGGACGCGAGGCGATGGGTTTCGGCGACGTCACGCTGATGGCCATGATCGGCAGTTTCCTCGGATGGCAAGCCTGCCTGATGATCTTCTTTCTGGCCCCCTTTGCCGGTTTGGTGCTGGCGGTCGCGAGATTCGCCCTGCGGCGCGAGCGGGAGATCCCCTACGGACCCTTTCTCTGCCTGGCCACCCTGGTGGTCATGGTCCGCTGGGAGTCGATCTGGGGATGGGCCAGACCACTCTATGCCCTGGGATGGCTCGTGCCGGTGGTGATTCTCCTCTGTCTGGTGCTCTTGGCCGCCGGGTTGGGTCTGATCGTTGCCACGCGCTACGGTCTGGAGAAGCTCATCGATCGCCGCAATCGCGGGTCGTGACCCCCCCGCTTGGCTTGCCCCAGGCATTTGTGCCCGCCGTTTGAAGTACGGCCGTTCCCTTTTTCCCCCCCAACGTCGGGCACGAGTGCCTGGGCTAAACTACACTTTCGACAGGCGTTTCCCCGCGCAAACGACCGAAAATCAGACCAATGACACCCTTATTCGAAACCGTGACCGATCTGCATGACGGAGCCGACGTGCTGCGCCGCCGCCGTTACGGGGTGATCGAAATGGTCGACGGCCGGCTGCGGCAGATCCGCCTGCGGCCCTTTCCCAAGCTTATCTCGGCTCCCGAGGTCTTGCTGCTGGGCCGATGGATTCATCGCAAGCGCCGCGGCGACCGGTGTCTGGTATTCTACAATCAGCCGCGACGTCACGACCAATTTCTGGCGGTGACCTATGCCGTGTCGAGCCGAAATTCCACACTAGCCAGTTTGCGGCAAGCCCAGGCGGTTCTCGACGAAATCGCACGCCTCAAGGGCATCGACGCGTTGCTGTGCGACGTGGCCACTTCGCGCATCTCGGAGCGTCTTCTTCGCCGCTGGGGTTGGGAGCCACACGCCCCCGTGCGATGGCATCGCAACTTCATCAAGCGATTCGTCAAGAAGCCCCTGCCCCCTCTCTCGGTCAGCTAGCGATCCCCCGCTGCTTAAAGGGTACGGAACTGGCCTTGTCCCCCCCCGCGGGTCCTGATACGATCCGGCCCGCTTGTCGGTGGGCGCTTGGGATAGGTTCTTGTTTCTCAAACCGCCCTTTTCCGCGACCTGGGTTTGCTCGGGAGAGCCGTGCCATGCGCCCGTTGGCATACATCTTGCTTGCCGCGACCGTGACCACCGCGCCGGGATGTACGAACATGCCCGCGGGGCAGGCCACACCACCGGGCCAGGCGCAGGCGGCCGTGGTGCAACAGAACACGCAACTGGCCGGGCAGGTCGAGGCGCTCAATCGCGACAACCAGGAACTCAGTTCGCAATTAGCCCGACAGGTGCAGCAGGCCAAGATACTGCAAGACCATCTGGCCACGGTTCGGCAGCAACTCAGCGGCATCACCTCGCAGCTTGCCCAGCTTCGGCAAGAGAAGGACGAGGTCACCCGGGAGTACGAGGTGCTTAATGCCTCGGTCCGGCGTCGCGGGGGCGTAACGATTCGGCCCAACAACAGCCTCGACCAGTCGCTTCCTCAGGTAAGCGACCCGGAAGTCCACGTCCGGCGCGATGGCGACGTGGTGCGCGTGGAACTGCCCGCCAGTCGCCTGTTTGCCGCCGGCGGCGCGCAACTTCAACCGACCGCCGGTCATCTGATCGACACCGTGGCGGGCGAACTGCTTCGCGTCTACCCGAATCAGCGGATCGGCATCGAAGGGCATACCGACAGCGGCCCGGTGGCCGGCGGCCAGTGGCGGAGCAATCACCAGTTGTCGGCCTCTTGGGCCACCGCCGTACATGAACTGGTGACCACGCGAACGCAGTTCCAGGGCGCCCAACTCTTCATCGCCGCCCACGGTCCGAACCAGCCGCTGCTCTCCAACGCCACCGCCGGCGGCCGCCAGCGCAATCGCCGCGTCGAACTGGTCATCTACCCGGAGACGTGGCGGTAGACGCCCGTCGCGGAAGATCCCCGGCCCTTGTCTCCGCGCGGCCAATGCCGGATACTGGTATCTTTGGTGTCACGAAGGGGAGGCGAAAAAGGTGTCAGGAACCTTTTGTGCGAAGCACCCTGCGGGCCGTTCCGGCAAAAGGTTCCTGACACCTTTTTCGCCCAACCCCCAAACAACGGTTTTATGATTGCCATTATCGACTACGGAATGGGCAACCTTCGCAGTGTGCAGAAGGGCTTTGAGAAGGTCGGCCACGAGGCCACGGTGACCGACGACCCGGCGGTGGTGGCCGCGGCGGCGAAAGTCGTGTTGCCCGGCGTCGGGGCGTTCGAGGACGCGATGTCGGAACTGCAACGCCGAAAGATGGTCGGCCCGATCCTCGAAGCGATCGACCGGGGGAAACCCTTTCTGGGGATCTGCCTGGGCTTGCAGTTGCTCTTCGAGACCAGCCACGAACACGGCCGGCACGAGGGGCTCGGTGTATTGGCCGGCGAGGTGGTGCCGTTTGAGCTGCCGCCGAAATACTCGGTTCCCCACATGGGCTGGAATCAACTGTCGATGTGTCACCGGCCGCCTATCCTCGAAGGGATCGACGAAGCAGCGTACGTCTACTTCGTCCATTCCTACTACGTCGTGCCCACCGACGCCGCGGTGATCGCCACGGAGACCGACTATCCCGATCCGTTCTGTTCGATGATCTGGCGCGACAACCTCTATGCCTCGCAGTTTCACCCCGAGAAGAGCCAGGCCGACGGCCTGCGCATCCTTAAGAACTTCGCCGCGTTGCCATGAACATCAATCGCCGAGAGTTTCTCCACCGGAGTACAAGCCTGGCGTGTGCCGGCGCCGCACTGGGCGCGTTGACCGCGGGCGAAACGGTCGCGGCCGATGACGACCCCTCCGGGTCGCTTCCCATCATCGACACGCACCAGCACCTGTGGGACCTCGGCAAGTTGCGACTGCCGTGGCTGCAAAACGTGCAACATCTGCAGCGCAATTTTCTTACCGCCGATTATCTCGAGGCGGTGCGCGGTTTGAACGTCGTCAAGGCCGTTTACATGGAGGTGGCCGCTGCGCCCGAGCAGAAGTTGACCGAGGCGGAGATAGCCGTGGAACTGTGCCGCCGGACCGATAACCCGACGGTCGCCGCAGTGATCGGCGGGCGGGTCGACGACGACCGTTTTCCCGAGTACATCGGGCGGTTCAAGAATAGCCCGTACGTTAAGGGCGTGCGGCAAATGCTACACCACCGGCCCGGGACGCCGGGGTTGGAGATCGGTAAGAACTTCTTCGCCGGCATGCACCTCTTGGGAAAACTGGGGATGCGGTTCGATCTGTGCATCCCGCCCAAGACGTTGTTCGACGGAGCGAAGGTGGCCAAGATGTGCCCCGAGACGCAATTTGTTTTGGACCATTGCGGCAACGTCGATCCCAAGGCGTTCGTGCCGGCCCTTCGCGCCGGTTCATCGCCGGAGAGCGACGCCGACCGATGGCGGCGGGGGATCGAGGCGCTGGCCCGTCGGGAGCACGTCGCCGACTTATGGCGGCGAGGCATTGAGGCAATGGCCCGGCGGAAGAACGTCGTCTGCAAGATCTCGGGCATCGTCGCCCGGGCGCCGAAGGGCTGGACGGCCGACGATCTGGCGCCGATCGTCAACCACTGTCTCGACACGTTCGGCCCCGATCGGGTCATGTTCGGCAGCGACTGGCCCGTCTGCACCCGCGCCGCCACGCTTCGTCAATGGGTTGTTGCGTTGCGCCGCATCATCGCCCCCCGCGATGTATCCCAGCAGCGCAAACTGCTGCACGACAACGCTCAGCGATTTTACGCGTTGGGGTGATTTGGAGCGCGATGACTTGTCGTCGCTTTCTTTCTCCGGTTGCTCTTCTTGCGTGAACCGTCGAGCTATTTCCAATCCGCGGGAAAAAGAAAGCGGCGACAAGCCGCTGCACTCCAGAACACTCGCGGCCGCGTCGCGATACCGCGAGCGGCCCTCTTACTCGGTCATGACCCAGAGACGGATGCCCCTCTGCAGGGTGAGTGACTTCCAGCCGGCCTCCACGCATTCCGGGAATTCTTGCCGGGACCCCAAGAATTTTCTTGACTTCCGTGCCCTGGTGGGTAAGTTCGGGGTTATTCTGATCGGGCTGATTATCCGGTGTGCGCCGGTCCTGCAACCGCTGACTACCGGTGAGGCTACCTCAATGAATTGCATCTTGGAGGAGTTTCCGCCATGAGAATCCCGACCGCGTCACTCGGACTTGTGTTGGCTGCGATAGTTGCCTTCAACTTTGCCGAACCGGCAAGAGCAGCGGTCTACGACTGGGATTACGTCACGCCGGTGTGGAACGGTGACTGGAATACCGCATCCAGTTGGCAAGGCGGCGGCGTGCCGACGTTCGCCGCCGGTGACACGGCCAACGTCTGGTACTGTAATCACGATGCGGCGATAGGTGTGTTCGGTAACGATCAGCCCTGGGAACTCAACCCGGCCGTTCACACCTTCGGTGTGAAGCTCGACACGACGGTTACGCTGGGAACCATTAAAGCAGGCCACAACACTCCCACCGCGATTGGCGACTGTGGCACAAGCAATCATTGGGACCAGGAGAACTTCCTCAGTAATTTGTACGGCACCGGGAAGATCGTCTGGGATAACAACGGTGCCGGCGCACTGTTCGATCAGAGCGAAATGTATTTCCGTGATGGGTGGCGGTCCGAATGGTCGCTGGACATGGAACTTGCCGATGATCTCACCTTCGACGTTGGCGCGGAGAGACACCGCAAGCTGTCCAGTACGCTTACCGAAAGTGGCGGCTCCAGGAAATTGACACTCGATATCGGGAACCGCACCGGCGAAAACGACTACTTCGAGATCGGCGGTTCCTCGCCTAACACGTACAGCGGCGGTACGGAGTTGCGTATTGGCGGCCGCTTCAATGCCGCCAAAGACGGTGCGTTTGGCACCGGACACGTCGAGCTCCTCGGCGCCGACAGCGCGCTGCACCTCGTGAACACCGCGCTGAACGACCGTATCGGCGATTCGGCGGCCTTGCAGTTGGGATCGGGTACCCATCTGATTCTGATGAACGGTGTAACCGAAACCGTCGACCAACTCTGGCTCGACGGCGTCCAGCAGGCAGCCGGGACCTACGGTTCCTCCAGCAGCACGGCCACCAATCAACTCGACACGTGGTTCAATGAGCCCTCCGGATGGAACTATAACAGTGGGTCATGGGATCCCCGGTCGCCATGGGATCAAAGCGGCGTTCTCACCGTTCTCTCCGACCCGGGCGACACGCCCCCGCCGCCGGTGACGACGGTGGAGTGGACTTTCGACGAGCCCGGCGGCCCGGACGAACAGGGATGGGTCGACGTGTTGACCTCCGCCGTGGCCAATTCCAATACGGACTTCGACGCGATTGACGGCGATGTCTTCGCCGGTCGCGACCCGCAGTCGGGCGTAGGTTGGGTCGCCCCAGCCACCGACGGCGCCGGTGGCTGGAACCAGCGCGACGGGCAGAACGACCCCTTCGTCATCCGCTCGCCCTCGTTTGTCCTCGGCGACTCGGAAGATTTGACCTTCTTCCTCCAGGGCGGCGTGTCGGGCGGAGCGGCCCCGGCAAACTTCAGCGGTTTGGGCGACACCGGATTCCTCGGCATGGCCCTGCGGGACGATGCGACCGGAGATTACGTCCTGTCCGAGGGTAGGCCCAGCAACGGTGACGGGTGGATTGAAGGGGGCTTCACACAGGCCGAACTGGCCCCCTACGTCGGCGGGACGTTCACGCTGGACTACATTGACGACAAGAAGGGCGGCTGGGGCTGGGGCGGCATGGACAGCATCACCGTTCCGATCCAGAGCGCCAGCGCCGTCCCCGAGCCCTCGACCTTCGTGCTGGCCGCACTGGGCTTGCTGGGCCTGAGCGTTGTCGGTCGGCGCCGCCGTAAGCGGGCGTAGCAGCCCACCGACAACACGATCGACCAAGAGCCGCCGGAAGAGGGCCGGGCAGAACTTGCCCCTCGGACTCCGGCGGTTTTTTGTTTGCGCGGTGACTTGAGGCATCGCCCAATTCTCTGCCGCGGTGGTGAGTGCCTGGGTTCGACGGGCACCGAAGCGCAGCTTTGGTCGGCGAGCCCCCGGTTTGTTGCGTTCTGGGGGCTCGTCGCTCGTTCCTCGCAACTCGATCCCAGGCACCCGTTGCCATGTGCCCCCCGGCAGAGCCGGGGGCTGACTTGCACGCCGCCTTTGCCCCGACCGCTTGGCAAGCCGCGGGCTATCGGATAGCCTCAAAGACGCCGCTCCCGGCAAGAGACCGTGCAGAAGGTCGTCCAACTACTCGGCGGACTACTGAAGGGGGATTGAACGATTATGCGTGGCAAAGCGAAATGGCTTTGGACGGCCGGGCTGGTGCTGCTGGTGGCGCTGCCCGTGCTGATCCATCGGGTTTACCTTCACGCGACCGCCTTTCCCGAGGAAATCGTGCTGGCCACCGGCCCCGAAGGCGGCCGCTATCGGGATCTTTGCGAGCAACTGGCCCAGCAGATCGAAAAGGACCTCGGCGTGGAGGTTACGCTCCGCCACACCAACGGCTCGCTGGAGAATCTCCAATTGCTGCAAAACGAGGAGGACAAGGTCGATCTCTGCCTCTACCAGCCGGGAACCGGCGAAGAGTGCGATGGCAACGACTCGGTCACCTTCGTGGCCAATCTCTACTCGCAGCCCGCCCACCTGATCGTTCGTCGCGATTCCGGCATTTTGGAAACCGACTTGAAATCGACCATGCAGGGTAAACACATCGCCCTGGGAATCAAAGCTTCGGGCGACTACGCGATGAGTCTGGCACTGCTTGAGCACTTCGATCTGGAGCTCTCGTCAGTAAACGTCCGGCACGCCGATGCCAGGTCGGACGATTACTACGAACTCGTTAAGCAAGAATTTCGCGAGGGAACGCTCGACGCGGCCATTGTCACCATTGGAGTGCAGGCGCCCCTGTTCGGCGAACTGGCCGGGAACGAGAACCTGCGGATTTTGAGCATTCCTCATTTCGAGGCCATGGTCCACGGCGACCTGCACGTTTCGCCGTATACCATCGCGGCCGGTTCGTACAACTTCGAGCCACCCGTTCCCCGGACCGATGTGCAAACCGTCGCCTCCCCGGCCCAATTGCTTGCCCACAGAAGCCTGCCGGACAATCTGGTCACGGCGCTGGCTCAAGTAGCCCACGGCGATGAGTTTCTCCAGAAGAATCACCTCTGGGAGTTGGCGGACGGGGGGGCCGAGTTTTCCCGGCGGAGTCCCGCTTTTGCGGTCCATCCCGGCGCGGAACGATTCTACGATCCCCGCTGGCGACCGCTGCTCGATCCCGACGTCGTCGAATCGACCGAGGGATTGCGGTCGTTCATCATCTCTTTCGTCATCGCCGGGTTTCTCCTGTGCCGATGGATGCGCGACCGCAAGGCCGCCAAGTCGGGCCACAAACTGGACCGCTACATCCGCGCCGTGATGGACATCGAGCAACGCCAGGTCACCCTCGACGACGACGCCAAGGGCAACGACGTCGAAGAGTTGCAGAAGATGCTCGATGAAGTCACTTCGTTGCAGCAAGAGGGGTTGCGTAACTTCACCGCCCACGAACTGAAAGCCGACCGCGGCCCGCAATGCTTTATCGAGATGTGCCACGCCCTGAGCGCCAAGATCAACTCGAAGCTTTCCCGCCAGCAAACCAACCGGCTAATCCAGGAGTTGGTCCGCGCGATCGAAGGGAAATCACCCGGCGACGAAACACCCGGTGCAAGCCCGTAGCGTGTTTTTCGCAAAGTCCCCGTTGCTCCAGAAGACCCTCCGTCTCGAAGCGGTCTCCGCTCTTCACCGTATCACCCCGCGGGACCGCGGGACTCAGTTCTCCGCATCCGATTGCGATGGGGCGAAAGCCTCTACGGCGTCGGCGGATTGAGAGAGCAACAGATCGCCGGCGCCAATGAGGTTGCCCAGTGCCGTCTTCATGGAAATCCGATCGACGACGCGACCGTCCGTCACGTCGAACTTCACAATCTCGGGCAACGTGGTGGGCAAGTAGTAGAAACGGCCGGCCAGAAAGCCTCGTCCACTGGCTGGAGCCCCCTCGGGCAATTCGAGCCACATCTCCTCCCATGCCGGCTTGCCCGTGGTCAGACTATAGGCCGACAGCCCGCGGGTTCCCACGACAGCCACCGTATCGTCATGCACGCCGGCGATGAAGCGCAGTCCGTCGCCGGGTCGCTGCCAAAGGAGTTGTCCGCTGCGAAGTTCGAGGCAGTAGAGATCGTCGGATTCGACCGGCGCCAGTAAGAGGCGGCCGGCGGCGATCGTGGCCGACGCGTCGACCGGGCTGCTTTGCTCGATTCCGGCTCGGCCACCAAGGGCCCGGATGCCGGCCACCCGCCATTGGCGAATTCGGCCGCGATCGGTTGTCACGGGGTACTCGCGGCCCCAAAGGATCGATCGGGTGAGCGGGTCCACCGCGACGACGGCCCCGGCCGACGTCGGGCAAACGAGCACACCCTCGGCCAGCGACGGGGTCGCGCCGGCCAGCCGTCGCATGGGATCGCCGAGAATGTTCTGCCCGGGCAGGGCCAACGGCAACGACCAGAGCAATCGCCCGGTGCGCGCATCGAGCGTGCAGAGCGAAATCTCGCCTTCCATTTCGGCCAAGATGTAAAGCCGGCCTTCGTGTGGCAGAGGCGGCCCGAGGAAGAACGCACCGGCCAATTGCGGCTCGTCCTTACCGCTGGCGTCGCCGACCGACCACGCCGACATGCCTTCCCGGCGAAGCGCCAGCGCGAGGAGCTGATTGTAGGATTTGGGTTTGGCGGGAGCCATGAGGCGCCGCTTCCCGCCCGCCATGACAATCACCGGCATCGACGCCCCGCGCACCGAACCAAGCCCGTCGAGAAAGAATACGTGGCGCCCATCGCTGCTGATCTGCCCGTAGGCCGCGTCCTCGTAGCTTCGCTCCAAGATTCTCGCCGCGGCACGCGCGTCGGCCTGGGGCGACGACTTCTCCTCTTCCGACGAGGTGGTGCCCGAATCGCCTCCCCACGGGTATTCCCAGACCTGGCGACCGCTGGCGATGTCGACGGCCACCAGGAGTTTGGGGGTCCTGGCCAGTACCAGATCGCCGACGATCAGCGGATGTGCCGCGGGAAGACGCGCGGCGAGGGAAGCCTGGGAGCCGGAGTCTTTTGAGCGATCGGAATCGGTCACGTGCCACAGCGGCTCGACCGTATCGCTCCAGATGGCATGGTCGCAGGTGGTCGCCGCGTTGCGAGCCGGGTCGCCACGGAACATAAGCCAGTCGCGCTCGGCCGCCGGCGGCGGGTTGGCCGACTCCGTCCCCATGGCACGGCTGAGCAGATCGATGATCCGCGCCGGATCGTCCGCGCACGACAACTCTTCGTCGCCGACGCGAAACTTGACTTGGGGACCATACGAATTGAGCTGCCGCACCACGTCTCGCGCACGGCCTGCATGGCCCGCGGTGAGCCAGGCGACGGCCGTGGCAAGGGAAAGCTCGGGTTCATGCTCCCGGGCGGAAGGCCGATAGCGCGCAAGGCGCCCGAGCCAGACCAACGCTTCCCAAGGTTTCCCGCGGTCCAGGCCGTCATAGCCCAACAGCAGCGCCGCGTCGGCCCCCGCCTTCGTGCCGAGGTAGCCATCGGCCACGCCGGCCAGCGCCGCACGGTCGCGATTTTCGATCGCCCGGTCGAGCAGTCGCTGTGCCTTCTCTCCGCATACGGTCCGGTAGCACTCGATCCCCCTGGGCGGGAAGGACAACAGCAGGGCCAGGGCCTCGGCTTGGATCGGACGTTGCACGGGGGAAGAGGCCGACGCCGGAACAAAACCGCCCCGGCCGTCACTGCCATCCGGGCCGACACTGCCAAGCAGGCCCTCCAGATGGATCGCCGCATCGGTGAAACGTTCGTACTCGGCCGCCTTGCGCGCAACGGCAAGACGCTGCCGCAACTCGTACGGGGCCAACGGAAGCACTTCCGCCACGGCCCGATGCGCACCAATCATGAGGCAAAGAAAGCAGGCCACCCTCATCGTTGCGATCCACGGCGGTCGACAATCGTCAGTCATTGATCGGTGTCCTCGCCCCGACGATTTCTCTTCGGGGGGCTACTCCTTCTTCTCCGCCGCGTCTTCCGTCTTGCCCTCGGACTGCTCGGCGTCTTTGGCTTCCTTGGCCGACTCGTCGATCGCTTTCTGTAGACGCTCTTCCAGTTCGGCCAATTGATCCTTCATCTCGCCGACTTTCTTCTTGAGCTGCTGTCGCGCCTCGGGTGTTGCCTTGCCGATGGCGTCGTCGTTGGCGAGATTCTTCAGGTGTGTACCCCAAGAGGACATGACCCTCGCGGCCATGTCGACCGAGTTCGCACGCTGCAAGACGCGACCGGGCACGGGCATTGCCGGCCTTGCAATGCGGATGGGCATATTGCCGCCGGCGATCTGAAACCGTACGTTGATGCCGCCCTGGTTCTGGGAGTATTCCTTGTAGAGTTTGTGGGCCTCGGGGTGCTTCTTCTTCAGTTCGTCGGCGTTCTTCGCCTCGTACTTCTTCGTCGACTTCTTGCCGTTTTTCGTCGTGGTGACTTCCATCTTGATGCCCTTGGCCGGATCGTCGATGATCTTCACCTTCCGATCACCCTCGGTGGCCTCGATCTCCTTCACGCCGTTGACGTTCTTTATAGATATCCGTTTGCCCGCCATGCCGGCCACGTTGATCTGGATTTGCCCGGGCCCGATGTTGCCGGCCGGATTCTGAACTTCCGCCGTGGCCTTCAGCGCATCTTGGGCTCGCCGGGCAGCCGAGGCCCGGTCGCTCTTAGCAACCTTTTCCAACGCCTCTCGGGCCGCCGCCTTGGTCGGATCGTCTTTCGATTCACAGAGCCCCTTGAGGATATCGATCGACCGGACGATCGCTTCGAGGCTCTCGCCCGTGGCCGCTTCCGCGAGCGCCGCGATGGCCGGCTTGCCGATGTCGGCCAACTCCCGGCTGGCCTTCTGCCGCTGAGCAAATTTGTCGGAATCGAGTTGCTCAACCAACGTGGCAATCCGCTCGGCCGACACTTCCGCCTCGCCGGTTTCAGCTTCCGTCGCATCATCCGCCGCACCGACCGGCACGAAGCCGAGAAGCGAGAGGATCACGACCCAAGAAAGAGCACATTTCCAGATCGACATGGCAGGGACCTCCGGTGAGTGGTTCAGTTTTCGATTCGACCCGCGGGAACGACAATCCACCATAACGGTTGCCGCCGCGGGGCCGATCTTGCAGGTTTTCCAGGCGACCCCCACCAGGGGGCGGGACGTACTCCAGAATAGCCCAGATGGTGC
This sequence comes from uncultured Planctomycetaceae bacterium, assembly GCA_964444795.1. GTDB lineage: Bacteria > Planctomycetota > Planctomycetia > Pirellulales > Thermoguttaceae > JABMRP01. The sequence continues at coordinate 44,267 of CAYUIQ010000007.1, read as the reverse complement.
TGGGGTTCAAGTCCTATGATTCTCGTGACGACCGCGCTCGGCATAGGTCTCCCGAACTCGCCGCGAGGGGACTACCGGAGATCTCCTCATGCCACCGGGAGACCTACGGTCGCAGGAAGCTCAGGTCTGGATCGCAGTCCAGGATTCCCCTGGCTGCGTTTGCGACGGATAATTGACAACCCTGGCCCGTTAGGCCAGACTCAAGGCCAATTCAAATCCCTGGCGGTAGAATGACGGGGCCGCCCGTGGCTCGACAGGGGCTGTCAGCACCCGCTTCTGACTTGGCGCGGTGGCCGTGTCGGGGATACAATCTGAGGGGAAGCGCGATGGCCTATCTCGATTTCCTCTGGACGGACGAGATTGTGGCCCACATCGCCGAGCACGGAGTGTCCCAGGACGATTTTGAGCATCTTGTCTGTCATCCGCACGGCAGAGGTTACAGCCGGTCGTCGGGCCTTCCCGCCGTCTGGGGGCATACCGCGGATGGTCGCTACATCATGGCCGTCTACGAAGAATTGGACGAGACGACCGTCCTTCCCGTGACCGCTTACGAAGTCCCCGAGCCGCGATAGGCAAAAACCATGGCAGAGCGACAAGCACGCCGGACGACGCGGGAACTCACTCCCGCCGAACAAGAGCGCCTCGTGCGCCATCGCGAGCAGATCGCGGAGGAACTGCCGGAGATGACGGCCCGGGATCAGATGCGCAAGGAAGCGCGTGAAGAGGCCACGTTAAGTGGTGAACTTCGCCGAGCCATCCATGCCAGCGAATTGGCCCTTTCGGCCATCGCCGCCCAAACCGGCATCACTCCCTTGATCCTCGACGATTTCCTCACCGGCGAGCGGACCCTACAATCCGACGTCATCGACCGTCTGGCCGACGTGCTCGGGTGCCAGTTGACGAGAAGTGAGTGAGAAACCTGGGAAGCGGTCGAACAACCTTCACAAATCGGGGCGCGCCTGCGCTACTCGGTTTGCTCTATCGTTGCGGAGGCGCGCTGCCGCAACACCTCGGTGTGCCAGAGTCCCGTGGCCAAGCCATCCAGGTCGGGGTAGAGAGTCTGGCGGTTTACTGACAAACGCCCCAGATTGTCTATTAGGTCTGCCTTTGTATCCTTCGGAACTTCCCATCTTATCAACTTGATGAAATCGAAATCGTCTTTGCCCAGGAGCTTGGAGCCCACTCTCTCCAACGGCTTCCTCGGCTCTTCGTGAATAGTGAAGAAACCGGATTGAGCGGTCATTCGCGGGGAGACATAGGTCGGATAGACCATTCTGACGCCACACACTTCGAAGGGCTTCGTTTTCTGGTCCAAGACATCACAGTACGTTTTTTCGTCCGCCTCACGAATAATGGCCCAAACCGCCCCATCGGACTTCGTCTCCTGTTCACACGCATTATACAGGGCAACCAGAGGATTGGATGTCCAGTCAAGGAGCCGTACGGGCAGACCGTAATGACGCCCGAGAAACAGAGCCTCCCATTCATCCAGAGTTCTCCCCAAGTACGCACGTGCATATCGTCGAAAGCGATGGAGAAGAGCCTCTTCTTACTCGACCGTGAAAGGTTCGATTGTCTTCTCGGCGAATGAGTGTTCGCGCCCGGCGCTTGGCAACAAAGCCCAATCTGAGTTTTGTTGACCGCGGAAGTACAGGCCAGTGCCCTCGCCCTTGTACAGATCCACGAATTCCTTAGTGAAATCCGACAAGTCGCTGATTTCTTGGACCTTATCCCCAGACTTTTCATAGAACTCATTGCTCGCCATTGCTGCCTCCCTACCAACTTGAGCTGTTCATCGCGGGCACGCCCATCTTGCCACAATAGCGATGCAAACGTTCCCCATCCTTCGGCGCCGAGGCCATACTGCCCTCTTCTGACTGCTACACACTAATCATCATATCTTCGCTGAAGCCGCTGGCCAAGAGTTGACACCACCTTCACTCATTGCTGTGCGTATCTGCCGCCCCCTCTCCCGGAGGAGGGGGGGGGACGCGCCACCCCTGCCCCGCCCTCTTAGAACGTGCCGCCCGTGTTGTCCCCGTACTGACGCCGCAGGCGGCGCAGTTCGTCCTTGAGTTCGGCGACGAGTGGCTGACTGGCGGGATCGTCGTACACGCTGGTCTGTTCGTTGGGGTCTTCTTGCAGGTCGAACAGTTCCCACTCGCCCAGTTGATAGTAGTAGATCAGCTTGTACCGCTCGGTGCGCACGCCGTAGTGGCGGGCTACGCTGTGCGGGCCGGGGAACTCGTGATAGTGGTAGTAGATCGAGGTGCGCCACCGCGCCGGCTTCTCATCGCCCAACAGCCCCACGAGGCTGCGGCCCTGCATGGTCTCGGGTAAGTCGACACCGGCCATCGTGAGAAAGGTGGGCGCGAAATCGAGGTTCTGCACGAGTTGCTCGATCCGGGTGCCCGGCTCGATCACCCCCGGCCAGGCCACGACCAGCGGCATCCGCAGCGACTCTTCGTACATCCACCGCTTGTCGTACCAGCCGTGATCGCCGAGGAAGAAGCCCTGATCGGAACTGTAAACCACCACGGTATTGGCCGACAGGCCGGCTTCGTCGAGATACTCCAGCATCCGTCCGATGTTGTCGTCGACCGAGGCGATACAACGCAGGTAGTCCTTGATATAGCGCTGATAGCGCCAGCGGACCAACTCGCGGCCGGACAGATTGGCGCGGCGATAGGCTTCGTTTTTCGCGCCGTAGGCGGTGTCCCAGTCCTCTCGTTGCTGGGAGTTGAGCCGCCCGTACGTCGCCTGCCACATCCTCGCGTCGGCGTGATTGCCGGGGGCCGGCGGGCTGATCTTCAGATCGTAGGCGTCGAACATGTGGCGGGCCAGGGTCATCGCCTGGCGCCGGGCGGCACTGCCCCGGCCCGAGTAGTCGTCGAACAAGGTCTCCGGCTCGGGAATGTCGACGCCGTCGTACATATTCAGATGGCGCGGCCCGGGCATCCAACTTCGATGCGGGGCCTTGTGCTGACACATCAGCAGGAACGGCTTGTCGCGGTCGCGCTTCTTCTCGAGCCACCGCAGCGCCAGATTGGTGGTGATGTCGGTCACGTAGCCGGTGTATTTTCGCGTTCCCTCGGGCGTGCGGAAGACCGGATTGTAGTAGTCGCCCTGGCCGGGGAGAATCTCCCAATGGTCGAACCCGACCGGATCCGCCTTGAGATGCCATTTGCCGATCATCGCCGTTTCGTACCCGGCTTCCTGTAACAGCTTGGTGAATGTCGGCTGCTTGGTGTCGAACCGCTGGCGATTATCGAGCACGCCGTTGATGTGGCTATGCACGCCGGTCAAGACGACGGCCCGGCTGGGCGCACAGATCGAATTGGTGCAGAAGCAATTCTCGAACACCGCGCCGCGCTCGGCCAGACGGTCGATGTGGGGCGTCTTGTTGATCTTCGAGCCGTAGGCCCCGATGGCGTGCGGGGCGTGATCGTCGGTGAAGATGAAGAGGATGTTCGGTCGCGACGGCGGCTCGGCGGCTTCGCCTCGAGCGGCCGAGAGGAAAGAGCAGAGCACCACGGCCAGGCAACACGGCCGGATCGCACCGCGACACACACCAGCGACAACCGGTTTGCCGAGAAGAGCCATGCACGGAATCTCCTGGCGGGAAGGGTAAGCAACGAGCACGTCGCCCGAGGAATTATACCATACTACGCAACATTCGGAACCGGCGGTACGGGGCAACCGAGTACGGCGGCCACGACGCGCAACAGTTCGCCTTCCTTGGGTGTCACTTCCCGGTCGGCGGCAATACATGCGACACAGGCGCCGAGGATCCGCTTCTTCACTTTGGGTGTTGCCTGGGCCAGTGTCTCCAGCGCGCCGTCGAGAGCCTTCAGCGTACATTGATCCTTCGCCAGCAGCGCGGCCGATTGCCCCAGTTCGGTCATCCCGGCCTCCATCGCCCGCCGGGCTTCCTCTTCGCTTTGATGCCCCACCCGTGCCAGGAGCGAGAGGACCCGCGTCATCGGTTCGACCACGCCCGCCACCTGGCGGTAGCGGATCGATACGGGCTTGGCCCGGCCGAAGTGGCGGTCGAGATCGCCGAAGAGCATCGTGCGGACAACGTACTCGAACAGATCGATCTTCTCGTCGGCCTCGACCAGGGCCGTCACGTTTTCGCGGAACGTATCGTACTGCCCCGGCGAAAGCTCCTTCAGCGCCGGGAAACTCATTTCCACCAGCGGCACCCGGGCCTCCTCGGTCAGGCCGGCGACCAGCGGCGCCACGCGCAGCGTTTCCTTGTACGAAACGTCCTCGGCCCGCTGCTTGAGTACGTCGAGTTGTTTCTGGCGGATCGGTTCCTGACGATCGAGCAACAAGGCGTAAACGACCGCCCGGGCACCGTACGGTTCGTGTACCGCGGTGGTCACCGGCTCGGGCATCGATTCGATCAATGCGGCCGCATAGAGCAACTGTTCCATGCCGGGCACGCCGATCTGGCCGAACACGCCGGCCGGATCCACCGGCGAGCGTCCACCCGGCATACCGGCGCCGGCCAATACTTGCACCGGCTTGCCCTTTTTCTGTTTGCGTTGTTTCTGTTTGCCTTTGGTCTTGCTCCTGGAGACCGGTTTTCCGGTTGCCATCGGCTTGACCTTGGGAAACTTCCCGTTGAACTGGGGGTCGATGCGTTTGACCCGCTCGGCCAGCGGCGGGTGGGTGGACAGCGCGCCCGAAGCGAGGCTGCCGAAGGCGTTGCCGAAGAACATGTGGCTGACTTCTTCGGCGTGGGGGTCCTCGATCTTCGAGGTTTCCTTGCGGCCGCCGATCTTCTTCAACGCCCCGGCGATTCCCTCGGGCAGCCGGGTAAACTGCACGGCCGAGGCATCGGCCAGGTATTCTCGCTGCCGCGAAACGGCGCTCTTGATCAGTTTACCGAAGAGCAGGCCGATGCTGCCGATGATCAGCAACCCCACGCCGACGGCCAAGATCGCAAAGGCGGCTCCCCCTTCATCTTTCTTCGAGGAGCGGCCGCCGGAGAATTGCATCGAACGGATCGCGAACCAGCCGATGATGGCGATGATGAGAATGCCGTGCAGGACGCCCATCAGCCGCAGGTTCATCCGCATGTCGCCATTGAGGATGTGGCTGAACTCGTGCGCCATGACCCCCTGCAATTCGTCGCGGGTGAGGTAGTCGAGGCTGCCCTTGGAGACGCCGATCACCGCGTCGCCGGGCGAGTTGCCGGCGGCAAAGGCGTTGATGCTTGCCTCCTTGTCCATCACGTAGACCGGGGGCACGGGCGTGCCGGAAGCCAGAGCCATTTCCTCGACCACGTTGAGAAGCCGGCGCTCGGCCAGATCGTCGGTCTGCCGGTTGATCCGCCGGCCGCCCAACATCAGGGCGACCGCCTCTCCGCCGGCGGAAAGCTGCGAGATTTTGTAGAGGCTTCCCAGGCTAATCACGCCGATCGTTCCCAGCCCTACCATGATAAACAGCCCCGGCTGGAAGGGGTTTTCTTCGTATGGATTGGGGGCCGACGGATTGTCCGGATCGCCGCCGACAAACACCATGGCGATCAGAGCAACGAAGTAGACCGCCAACACGATGGCCACCACGGCCGCAATGAAGTAGGCGATCAGCCATCCCGTCTTTCGCCGGGCAACGTCCTGCTGTTCAAAGAAATCCATGATGGCCGCCTAACGCGGAAAGAAATAACCGTTCACTAAAACGACACCTTCGGCGCCTCGCGTTCGAGTTCCGATTCGACCTCGAAGAGATCGGCCGGGCCGAAATTGAACATGCCCGCGAATACCACCGAGGGGAATACCTCCCGAGACGTATTGTAGCGGGTCACGGCGTCGTTGTACGCCTGTCGGGAGAAAGCCACCTTGTTCTCCGTCGAGGAGAGTTCCTCCTGCAACGACATCATGTTCTCGTTGGCCTTGAGATCGGGATAACTCTCCGAGAGAGCAAACAGCCGGCCCAGCGCGCCGGTCAGTTGGCCTTCGGCGCTTCCCAGCGATTTCATCGCCTTGGGATCGCCCGGATTGGCCGCCGCCGCCTGACCGGCCGAGGCCGCCTGGTTTCGGGCCTGGATGACGGCTTCGAGCGTTTCCTTCTCGTGCTTCATGTAGCCCTTGGCAATCTCCACAAGGTTGGGGATCAGGTCGTAGCGACGTTTCAGTTGGACGTCGATCTGCGCAAACGCGTTTTTGTAGCGGTTCCGCAGCATAACCAGCTTGTTGTAGATGCCGATGGCGATAATGGCCAAAAGAATCGCCAGAGCGCCGAGAACGATCAGTGTGATTACCGCGCCACCCATAACAGGTCCCTCGCTGGAGTTGACGTTGCAGCGGCCCGCCTCGCCCCGGAGCGTGAAGAAACCGTCTGCCATAGGACGGGAAATGCGTGTTTCCGACAGCACCGGAAGCACGCCGGTATTTATAGTCGATTGGGGCCGACAAATCAAGCTCTTCGTGGAGTGGGACCAGGAGCGAAGCGACCGGGTACCTGGGATCGAGATGCGAGGAACGAGCATCGAGCCCTCAGTCGGAGAATTACTGGGGGCTCATCACTCGTTCCTCGTGATTCGACCCCAGGCACCCAACTTCCAAGATCAACTGCAAATCGCTACTGGCGATCTTCCCCACGCCCCACCACAATCAACCGCTCGGGCATCGAGACAGCTACCGTATCGGGGTCGTAATACTCATACACCCGGCCGCCGGCGGCGGTGACTTTGACCGGCATGGTCGCACGCAGGCGGTACTGCAATCGCAACGGTTTGCCCGGTTTCAGTTGCCGCAGGTAAACGATCATGCTCCGCGCTGTGTGTTGCACCTTGGCCACCGGGGGCGAAAGGCCGACGTCGGCGGTCACCGCGAATCCGGCCGGCACGGGCAGGTCGAGCATGACCATCGGCGCGGCCGTCTTGCGGTGATTGGTGACGGTGGCCGTGACGAGGATCTCGTCATGGACGGCCAGCGCCGTCCGGTCGTACTCGATTGCGATCGACAACGGCCCGGGCGTTTTCGGCACCGCCGCATCGGGTACGTGATAGCGCAGGGCAAACTGGTAGCCGGCCGCCGTGTCGCTCTGCTCGGTCACCCGCAGCGTGTGCTTTCCGCTGGTGATCGACTTCGAGAGGCTTACCTGAGTCGTCACGTCGGCCTGATCGGCGGGAATCGAGAGTTCTTCGAGTACTTCACCGTCCAGGGCAATCTCGATCCGCCGTGGCACTTCCCCGCCGAGCGGTTTGCCCGTGCCGGCCAAGAGGGCCTTCAGCGCCAGGACGGTGGCCTGGGTCGAATGCCACGTACCGGCGGCGTCTTTCTTCGCGGCCAGCCACGCCAGCGCTTTTCGCGTGGTCTGGGGGTGACGGCCGGAGTCGACCAGGGCCAACACGGCCAGGGCCGTCGTCTCGATGTTGCCGCTGCGACCCGCCCCATAGAACATCGTCCGGTTGGAGCCGGATCGTTGCCAGTACGTCAACTTGCCGTCGGCCGACGTTCGCTTCATCCGGTCGAGCCGGTCGAGGTACGGACGAACGGTCGCTTCAGTGCAACCGGTGGCCGACAGAGCGTTGCAGACCAGGGCCAGGGTGTACGGGTCGTCGATCTCGTCGGGGCGGATTGACGTCAAGTAGCCGCGAGTTTCGACGGCCTCCGCCGTGTTGGCTCCACCACCGAACACGGCCCAACCGATGTAGGCGGTGGTGCCGAGTTCGGCCAGGCGACCGCCGCCGCTGGGTACGTCGTGCAGGCTGCGACGCTCCGCTTGCCACGAACCGTCGGTCTGTTGTTGGTCGAGCAGCCACCGCCGGGTGCGCGAGATCAAATTCGGGTCGACGTCATGCACCCGGGCCATGTCCCGAAATTCCATCAGCCCGCAAGCGGTGAGCGTGCGGTTGGCCGGTCCGCGCCCGAACCAATCGAACCCACCGCCGGCCACCTCGAAGGTCAACAGCCGCTGGTAGCCCAGGTGGATATACGCTTGGGCCTTGGCTTCCACGGCGGGGAGGCTCTTCTTCGTGCGACGCAGGTAGTCCAGGGCCAACACGTTGGGATAGGTGGTGGCGGTGGTCTGCTCGAAACAGCCGTAGGGACGCTGGAATACCGCGTCCAGCCCTTCGACCAGTTGGCTGAAACTCGACGGGTAGATCTTCACAACCGCCGCAGCGCTGCCTTCGATCGCATCGGTGGGTACGTCGATTTCGATCTCCGCCGGCCGGGCCAGCGTGCCGTTGAGGACCTGTTCGATCGGGTGACCATCGGGCACGACTTCCACCGGTCGCAGCACGGCGTCGGCCACCTCACCGCCGCGTGCGTCGATGCGCAACTCGTGCTGGCCCACCCGGGCGGCGCGAATGCGAAACGACACGCTGCGCACTTCCTCGGCGGCCAACTCGATCGTCTTGGCCGCTTCGTCCAGAAGCTCCAGCCAGGGAGCCTCCGACAGGGTCAGTTCGACCTCTTGCGAACGGTCAAGATAGTTGTAGACGGCCACGTTCAAGGTCACTTCGTCGCCGCGAGTCAAAGCGACTGGCAGATCCGGCTCGACGAAGAACGGCTGGAAGACGCGGATTTCCGAATGCCCGCCGCCCAACGCACCGCCTTTGGTAACCGCCGAGGCCGAGAGTCGCCAGGTGGTGATCGAATCGGCCAAATCGAGTTCCAGCGTCGCACGGCCCTGGTCATCGGTAATCAACTCCGGCGTCCAGAGCAGCGTCTCGGGGAACCACTGGCGCAGACGCACGGGGGAAGGTTCGGCGCCGTATTGATCGGCGGGAAGCTCCGCTTTGCTCCGGGCCCATTCAAATCCCATGTGAAGCTGCTTGAGGTTGTTCGTGGCCGAAGCTCGCCGGGCCGCTTCGCGCGTCATTTGCACGGCCGGCAACAACAACATGAACCCCACAAACAGAACTAACACAATGCTAATAACTGCCGGGGCACTCCGCGCGACAGCGGCCAGAAAGGCGATTAGCAGCACAACACCAAGAAGCTTCCATGCTGCCGCCACTCTGGATTCCATGACGCGTTTGCGAGCATCCGTTTCCGACTTCTTGGCGGCAAAACTTGTCCTGTTGAGCGTGTGCGGAGTCCCCTGCCCTTGCAGCATCGCAATGAGTTCCTCCGGCAGGTCCATCGATTGGGCCATTTCTTCCCAGTCGGGACGCTCCAAGACACGGAGTATCGACTCGTCGCCCTCGCAGAACTCGTCGATGAACGCCTTGAGCCTTTCCTTGCTTCCGCTCGAATCGCGTCCCGCCCGCGCCAGCAACGCCCGATGGAGTTGTTCTTCATCTTCGGTCGATGCCGACGAGTGAAGATCGGGCGTCCAGGGGTATATCGCGTAAACCGGTTCGAGCAATTCCTGCTCGGTGGCGAAGAACGCCGCCTCGACACCCGGCCTTTGTGGCAGCACGGAGAAGACCGCCTCGTCGACTGCCGAGAGGCTCAACGCACCGGGTGCCGGATTGCCATCGGCGTCGGTCACCGCGAATGCGAGTCTTGCCCGATCGCCGGGGCGATACTGCTGGCGGTCGGTCGTCGCGATTACCTTGAGTTGCCGCGACGGGCGAACGTGGATCACCCGCACCTTACGTACCGGCAGACCGTCGTCGGCGAAGCGATAAGCGCAAAGCTGGAGCGTGCCGAACCGTTCCGGCGGCAGGTCGACGGCATATTCTCCGCGGCCATCGTGCATGTCGACCATGTCGCTGAGGATCGTCTGCCCGTCTTGGATCAGATCGATGAAGACCGGCTCCACGCCCCCACCAAGGGCCAGTAATTGCATCGTTTGTCCGGCGTCGTAGACGGCCTTGTCGGGGCGAACGAGGAAATCGCCGGTTACCGTGCCGCAACGAAGCGTCACCTCGCGGCGTCCGATTCGCCCCGCCGAGTCGGTCACCCGGATCGTCCAATCGAGTTCTTCCGTCTCCGGCGTGATCTCCAGCACGGCCACACCCAGTGCGTTGGTTACCAGTTCGTGATCCACGCCGGTCACGGCGATCCGCGTGGGAGCGGGACGGCCGTCGGCAAAGCTGGTGAAGAAGTAGACCTTATTGACTTCACCGCGCACAAGGTCACCCGACTCGGGAATCACCTCGACATGTAACGGGTTGGCGGTGACCAGGCAGCCGACGCTCCGGGTTTGTTTTTGGCTGGCCGTGTCGCGGACCGTGACGACGAATTTCAGCCGGGCGTTGCCGGAGTTTTGCGGAAGTCCGATCAGCGATTCCCGCACGCGGTACTCAAACTCGCCCGACCCGTCGGCGCCGGTCTGAAGTGCCATTTCTTCGATACATCGCGGTTCGGCGTCGTCTTCGACGACAGCCACCTCGACGTCGGCCCCGGCGACCGGCTTGCCGAAGAAGTAGTCGACCTGCAGGCTACCGCGAACGACTTCGCCGGGCTGGTAGAAGGGCCGGTCCAACTCGACGTCGATCCGAAACTTAGGCAACACGTACTCCTTCACCTCCACCGAGATCGTGCTGGTGGTATCGCCCAGGCTGCACTGGATCTTATATATCCCGTGGAGAATCTCCTCGGCCAGGGGACACTCGGCCGAGGCAATGCCGAACGGGCTGGTCGGGTCGCTCCGGCGGAAAATCACGTTGCCCTTGGGGTCGGTCACCGAGAAGCTGAGCGGGCGACCGGCCACCGGTTTGCGATCGGGTCGGGCCAGCGCCAGACCCCGCAACTGAATCACCCCGCCCGGCCGATAGACCGGCTTGTCGGAAGTGAGCATCAACTGCCAGGACCGCCGCAGCCGGATGGCATGTTCTAGCCGCTCTTCCCCTCCGTCGATCCGGGCCGACACGCGCAACCGATACTCGCCGTCTTCCCACTCGGGCAGTTTCAGCCGCGGCGAGGCACTGCCCCAGCGGTCGGTGGTGAACGAGGCCAGGTGGATCACGTCGTCGCCAGGTGAGCCGAGGAGTTCCACATCGCCGGCGATGCCTTCCACGGGATCGCCCGAGCGATGATCGACCAGCAACACCCGCAACGGCGTTTCCGATCCGGTCAGCAGTTCGCTCTGACCGAGGATCTTGAGATCGTACGGCGTGGGGCGGAGCGTTCCGGCGTAAATCGTCAGACTAATCAACACGACCAGCGCGACCACCGCCGCACCGGCTCCCGTCCACGCCGGAATAACCCACGGGTTGCGATACTCACTGATTCGCAGTTGCGTGGTCCGGATCAACTCCTCGGAGGCCTCGACGGCCGGCAGCGTTCCCATCGCCTCGCGTCGGTGACGTGCTTCTTCCAGGGCCACGCTACAGATCGGGCACGTGTCGCAGTGCTCCGCGAGCGTCCGGGCGTCTTCGGTCGAGAGGGCTTCGTGCAGATAGGCGTCGACGTAATCGAGCATGTGTTCGTCGGGACCCAGCATCGGACTACTCCCAGGGCGAGGCGCCCCGTTCATTTCAATCGCGGTTCGAGGTATTTGCGCAGCGCGGCCAGACCGTGAAACATGTGCGATCGGGCCGTGCCTTCGCTGCACCGGAGGATCTTGCCGATCTCGGCATACGACAGACCGTTCCAGATCCGCAGCACGACCACCGTGCGCCGGGTCGGCGCCAATCGGGCCACGGCCGTAGCGACCAGCGAGGCCGTCTCCACCGCCACGACCGTTTCCACCGGCGAAGGACCCGTCGCCACCACCGGCTGAGGGCAGTCATCGTCAATCACCACGGGCAGCGGGATCGGCTTGCGAAAATCGGCCCGACACCGGTTCAGGGCAATGGCGAACAGCCACGGTCGAAAAGGCCGGGGGTATGTGTACGTACACCGACTCGTCCAGACGGATAGAAAGACCTCCTGAAACAGCTCCTCGGCCCGGTGGCGGTCGGCGACCATGCGGTGGATGAACGTCAGCAGACTACTGGCGTAGCGGCGCAGCAACGTATCCAGCGCTTCGCGCTGGCCTGTGGCCACCGCCCGCATCAGCCGTTCGTCGGACCGCTCGTCCCGGTTCATTGGTTTCCCTCCCACGCCCGATAGTAACTATGCGCTGTGGCGGGGATTCGTTGAAGAGAAACCGGGAATTTCTTCTGTCGTTTAACGCCCAGCCGCAGGCGCCGGCTTTCTCATCGCTGCACAATCACAAGAGCCGGCGCCTTCGGCTGGGCGTCAAACGATTACGGCATAACAACTTAGAGACGCGGCCCTATTGGCACATCGCGCGAAGAAAGACCGGTCGCCCCGCCCGAAAGAAGGAGGCGATCGGCCTGTTCGGTTGCCGCGAAGACGTTACAGGAGACCGGCTGTCTCTACGGCTGCGGAGGACCGGTTTGACCTTGCACGGCCTGGCGAACGGCGTCGGCAAACGGTTGGGCAGCGGCGGCGGCTTCCTCGGGAGCTTCGGCGGCCATTCGGGCGTGCTCCTTGGCTACGTACTTGTCGCGCTGGCCGCTGAGCTCCTTGATCTGCAGCTTGATCTCCACACGGGTGGCGGTCAGCTTGGCGAGATGGGCCTTCTGTTGGTCGGGCGTCATCTTCCGCATCGCCTCGGGGAGTTGATCGGCCTTGAGCTCTTCGAGCTTGACCTTGCCCTCGGCCACTGCGTCGATCAGGTCCCAACCGGCGTTGCGGTAGAAGCCCGAGGCCTTAAACCCAGCGCGAGCCGCCGCGACGCTGGCCGCCAGTTTGGCCGCATTGGCGTCCTGGGCCTTCTGCCGGTCGGCAAACTGCTTGCGCTTCTCGTCGCTGCCGTAAGCCAGGTAGGTCTTGTTGAGTTCGCCGCTCAGTTCGGCCAGACGCTTGTCCTGCGGAGCGTTGACGGCCACGGTGGCATGGTCCTGGTTGATGCAGAGGTACGAACCGTCGGCCAACTGGGCGCCGTGTTCCCACTTGCCACTGATTCCTTCGTTGCGGTCGCCACAATGGATCGTGCTGACGGTGATTCCCTTGGCCGCCGCGGCCTTACAGGCTGTGGCGTAGTCGACGCTGCCCTGGGTAAACTCCTCGTTGCCGGCGATGAAGATACAGCGCAGGTCACGCTTACCGGTGGTCCAGTCCAACTGCTGTGTGGCCACTTGGATTACCTTGCCGCAGTATTCCTCGCCGCCGTTGGTGGTCAGGGCGAAGAGCGACTCGGAGACCTTGTCCAGATCGTCGGTCATCGGCACGACCTGACGGACGTAACCCTCGGACGCCTTCAGGCTGTCGTTGCCGTACTCGTAGAGAGCCACTTGCAACTCGGGCGTTTGACCGGCCAACTTCGTCGTGGCGAATTCGTTGACCACCTGCCAGAGTTGGCTTTTGGCCTGGTTGATCAGCCCGTCCATGCTGTTGCTGGTATCCAGCAGAATGGCCATCTGCACTCGCGGCTTGCCCTCGGGCTGGGCTTTTGCCGCCTTTTTCTCTTCGGCCGCCTGGGCTAGGGTTCCAACCATCACTGCGCTCATCACGGCGCCCGCAATCCACCATCGTCTCACTTGGTTGAACATCACACTGCCTCCACCCGTTTGAGGGATCTGAAGAACGGTTTTTCGATCAGAACGGCCCACCACCGCGCGGGGACCACCCGGTATTGGACGTACGCCGGGGTCAAATGGTTCCCCGTTTCGAGCTTCTCGGTAGTAGGATAGCCCGCCGGCCGAAGTCGTGAGTCTTGCCCTGGACCTCCTACCCAAGCACCGTCGGTATAGGGGCGGGCGCTTGCCGCTTTACCAGATCGCTTCTTCCGGATAGACTTAACAGCCGTGGCGTCACCTCCGATACAAGGGAAAAGGTATCGCCCGGCACCTACTGGCTGCTATCGGGCAGGTGCCGAACTTCAGTACCGCGAACGCGGAAGGTGGTAAACCGAAAGTCAATCCGGCCGAAAGAAGTCGATCTAAATCGTTACAGTAACATGCTTTAGGAGAGGTGGCTGAGTGGTCGAAAGCGCGGGTTTGCTAAATCCGTGAGGGGGCAACTCCTCCGCAGGTTCGAATCCTGTCCTCTCCGTTAAGTGCTTTCGTAGCAACAAGTTGCGTATCGCACGAAGTCGCAAAAGCGGCGCGCTCACCAGGAGTTGCGCCGCTTTCTTGCGTTTTCTGGCGAGACCCCGCGTGCGCGTGCTGCGCCTGAAAATGCGCCGCCCGTGCGCCGCTTTCTGCGCCGCCCTGGCTAGCCCGCTCGAAGTCGGCATCGGTCACCTGCAAATAATGCTTCAGGGCGATGCGAGGGCTGTTGCCCAGCCAACTCGTGACAACGTGAAGGGGATGGTCCTGCGCCAATTCGGTTTCTCTCGATGCCCTCAGGGCGTGAAACAACCTCGGCCAAGGTGACAAGCCGGCCCGCTTCACCAGCCGCTCGAACTGGGTCCGCAGATTGCAGTTCCGCCAACCGCTGGACGTGAGGGCGGCTTGCCGGTATCCCCCGCCGACGACGTATTCCGCCCCAGTGTCGGCCAACTCGAAGGCTTCCTCCAGGATCGGTCGTAGTTCGGGGAAGAGAGGAATCACTCGGCTGCCCTTGCCGGGGTGATGCTCCGTTTTTGGCGACTCGACCACGATCCGGCCGGTCGCCCAGTTGACGCCCTCCCACTTCAGAGAGAGCACCTCGGACGGGCAGTGTAGCCCACCGAACCGTGCCAAACCCACGATCAGCCGCCAGGTCGGATTGCAGACGGTCAGCAGGTGTTCGATTTCCTCTCGGCCGACGAAGTGCTGCCGATCCGGCTGAATCGCCGCTTGCGATTTCACTTCGGCAAACGGGTTGGTGTCGATCAGCCTGTGCTTGCGCGCCATGCCGAGGAATTGCCGGGCGAAACCCAGCCGCTTATGCACCGTGGTGGAGGCCAGCTTCTCCCCAATCAGATAGAGCTTGAAGTTCTCGGCATCGCCCTCGGTGATGGTGGCGAGGTCACGATCTTCCCCGAAGTGCTCCAGGAGGTTGCGAGTTACCTGGGACCAGACTTCCTTTGTCGCGGGCTTCACGTCCGTTCGCCGATCCACGTAGTCGGTAAGAAACGGCCCGAGCGTCGCCTCTGCCTTGTCCTCGGGCCGGGCAGTCAATCCCGCCTTGGCCAGTTTTGCGGCCAAAGGAGTTGGCAGGGCGGCCACCCATTGGGCTGTATCGCTGTCCACCGCATTTCCCGTGATCTTCGAGGCCAACAACTGTTCGACGCGGAACTTGATGGACTCGGCATCGCGTTTGGACACCTTCCCTAGCCGGATTGACTTCCTCGCCTTGTCCGGGGCGACGAACTGAATCCGCCGCCGGCCGTTGGGATCGTTTGAGATGGATGCCATATCGGTTACCGCCCTTTCCGCTTCGAGGGTGTAGCCACGGGTGCCAGTTCCACCCCCAGGTGTTCGCACAGTACGTCTACTGAATCGAGTGAAACGCCTCGCAGCCCACGCAAGAATTTACTCAGCACGCCCTTGTCCAGGCCGGTCTCCATGCTGATCCGGTACATCGACTTGCCGCTGTCCCGGAGGGCTTGGCGTAGCTGGTCGGAGAAGGGGATTGTCTTTGACATGATCGGTATCCTGCACGTTAGAGGGCGCTTTGTCAACTACCGGCCTCCTGGAGAAAGCTACGCCAGTGTCTCTGCCGGGGACTCCGGGAACGGCCATGTCAGCCTGGGATCGCTTGACAATGTCGCGGAAAGTCTCGAAGACGCTGGCTCCGAATTCAGTCAATCGCCAATCGTCCGGCTGCCCGGTCGGTTCGACGTATCTTGCCTTCTTCAGTTGCCCAATGACCAGACGGGTGAATCGCTCCGGCACGTCACTCGCGGCGGTGATGTCTTGGAGTGTAACGGGTGAGTCGTCCAGCATGTCAACCTCCAGAGGGTAGGGGTAAACGTCTCGGGTTCCCCGAAGATGGTAGCGAGCCCGAATCGCTGGCATTGGGTAGGTCAACGTGACACCCCATGTCGTCGGCGTATCCGTTGCACCTGCTCCAGCAGACGGTGTGCCGTAGTTGGAGGGTCGCACCGTAGACACCGCCAGTTGCCGGCCAGGGTTTGCCACAATTCCAGCGATCCACATTCCGGGCAAGGGTCGGGCGGGGCGATGCAATCCTCCGGCTGGACCGAGTTGGCCAATGCTTTGCCAACCTCGGGTAGACCGGGCGGCCAAAAGACGACAACCACGCTCGGAAACGGTGCGGAGTTCTTCGATCCGCCGAACTTCAGGCGACCTTTCAGGTAATGAATCTCGCCTCTGGTCGCGTGGTCGTGCCACCATTTTGTGTCGGTTCGCGCGGGCACCAGGCAGACCACGGTGGCCCCTTGCTGGGACGATTCGTATGCCTTCTTCATCCAGTCCTTGATTTCTCGGCCGTAGGGAGGGTTCATCCAGCATGTGCCTGCCCACGTCTATGCCAGCCCGTTGTCCTCCGGCGTGAAGAAGCGGACGCACTTCGCGTTCTGCGGAGTGGCGCACACATCTACGTCGAATTGAAACTCCGAATCCAACTCGTCGAACAAGTCTTGAGGCGTCTCCCAGTCGTGCCTCTGGGAACGGAAGTGAACGTTCCCGACGCCCTTAGAAGTGTCCACCTCGGCAGCATCGGGCCGCAGAATCGCCAGCAGTTCGGCCTTGTGGTCTCTCAGCCGGTCGACAAGGTCGGGTGTGATGGCCGACCGTGGGTGGTATCTAAGCCGATCGCCGTGGGCCTCCAGCCGGATACCTCGCCCCGCCAGGTCCGCCAATAGTCTGGTCGCGCTCATATCTCCCCCCATTCGCCATCGGGGACTGCATTTCGGGAGCGTCAACACTGTCAACGTCAACAGAACCGCCAAGTTCCCCGGGGATTATTGGGGTTTCGTTGACAGTTGACACAGACGCCAGTCTGAATACGCGAGTGGGCCGGCCGCCCTTGGCCGTGGTCGGAGTGTCCCGCCAGCATCCGAAACCGCTCTTGGCCAGTTCGTTCAGGGCCGTCTCCGCCGCACCGGGTTCCCGTAACCACCGGCAGCCCATTTGCACTTCACGGGCGGTCACCTCCCCACCTTTGCGTTCGATCCATTCGACCAGCCGGCGCTGATCGGCGTCGTCGTCGGATTCTGAAAGCAAGGCGTACACTCGACGGGCTTCACATTTGAACCACTGGGCCAACCTCACCCCCGCCGTGATGCTCGCAGCGTCCACCTCGTCCGCAGATTGCAGCGTCGGATCATCGGCCGCCCAACGGATGAAGTGGATCACCAGCGCCAGCCGGGCCGCATATCCCTCCAGTTTCGACCACGCGGCCGCCAACTCGCCGGACAAGTTCACTTGCTCTCGGCCATGGCTGTTATAGTACGCCTCCCAGGGCGCCTTGGCGTCGGGCGTCATCCCCACCACAACCGGCTTCTGGTGGCCATCGTCATCAATCGTTGGCTGTAGATCGAACAACCGATCGACCAGTCTCCCGACTTCCGCCTCGACCTCGGAGGCGACGTCGGCCTCGGACCACCTCTTCGGCTTGCGCGGGGGGCTGGCCAACAAGAGCCGCGCCGCCAGCCCGGATTGCCGATGCTCGACGCCCAGTGCTCGGTGGAGGATTTCGGGCTGAATGCCTCCTGTTATCAGTATCGATGCCAGGGGTACGTGGATTGTCTTCGGGGAACCGGTCTTTCGATCAACGGTATTGCTTTCGCCGTCGTACATGCTCAACCAATGCGACGCATCAGCACCCCCCTTGCCGCCAGAGTACCGATCGAACGATCCGAGCCAGCCAGCCAGTTCATCGCGGCCCAGCAGCAGCCCTCGGGAATTCGCCAGCAGCAACGGGGCCAGGGCCTCCACCGTGGTATCGTTTACAACGAACCGCTCGGCCTGCGGCGTTTCGGGCTTCTCTGGCGGATCGCTGGCCGCCTTCTTGTCCCGTTTCCATTCGCTCATCGCCTTGTCGTAGCGGGCCAGATCGACCTCGTGTTGCTGCATGTCTTCGGCGTGCCGCGCCAGGGCCTGATTCTGGCGTTCCAGGATGGGGCGCATCGCCAGTCGGAAGGCCGGTGACTTGGATGTTCCGGACTCGCCGACGATCACCGTCCACAGAATCGCCGGTGCGGCCCAGCTTCGCTTCAACCGGGTGCGACGACCGTTGCCTATTGCCGATGCCAAAACGGTCAGTATGGGCAGCCGCGTCACGCCGGGCTTCCAAGATCTGAATGCCACCACGGTATTTTCGCCAACCCTGATTGACAGTTTTGCCCTACCGCAGCCCCCCTGGGCAATTTCTCCGAAAAACTTGCACGGGGGCTTGACGTGAGGCATGATGAGCGTCAGGTAGACGGCTTGGTTTGTCCGCAGGGGGTGCGTGATGACGACTCGCAAGTGGGAGTTGGGGCTGGTCGGGCTGGTCGTGTTGGTCACTGGCCGGCTTTGCGTCGGGGATACCATCACCACGGCTGAAGTCCAGGTTGTAGACTCCCCGGCGGGAGAATTCGTCCCTCTGGAAATCGGCACGCCTTTCTCGGGCTGGTCGGACAGAACCGAGTGGTACAGCTTCCCGCAAGCTATCGAACAGCAACCTCTCCATTTTTGGCAAGTGATGGGAGGTGGGAGCGGCCCGGCCGCCAGCTACGGAATCATCTCTTTCGAGGTGCTCACCGATGGCCCTGTCTTGTTGGCAGTGACAAACCGGTGGGGCAGTGGCGGGAATGAAAGCGGTGACGTCGATTGGATCCTTCAACTGACTACTCGCGATCAGTTCCTCACACTGGGCTGGACGGAATACGCCTCCCCGATGCTTCTCTGGAATAATGCGTTGCAGAGTGTGGGCGGCACCGAATTCGCGGTCTTTCGACGCGACTGTGTCCAGGGTGATGCATTTACTCTCAGGACCGAGAAATACGTCCCTCCAACCTTGTTGACGACCCAATTCGCCGACCCCATCCCCGAACCTTCCACCCTCGCCGCCCTAACCAGCATGGGCCGCATGGGCCTGGCTATCGCATGGCGACGACGGAAGCGGGCTGCATAGCCGCAACGGATTTCCACAATCACACCAGCCGCCGGGTTGCCAGCCCGGCGGTTTTCAATTCCGAGTTGTCAAAGAGCCCGACCGTTTCGGGGGCAGAAAACTAACGCCCCCGGTAACACTTCTCCCAAGACCGCTTGTTTTCTTGTTCCAACCGGCGGATATGTTATCCGGTTCGCCCGTATTCGGGGCCCGCATCCAAGCCCCATCGGTTGCCGCCGGTGGGGCTTTCTCGTTGGCCCGCAGCCACTCCCGCCCCAGTGCTTGACGCTGCCGGCCGGTTCGCCCAGAATTGACGGCAGTGGGCTTGACGTCCCGGAAAGGGCGTTCTCCGATATCGCCTCCCACCTCTTGAGGGCAAGACCATGAGCGATTCCGATCCATCGACAGCGCTGCTAAACGGCTTCCCGCGCGTTAGGCTGCTCCGTCAGTGCAAGTCCAGGGCTCCAGCATGGTAGGTGCTTGACTATGTCTAATGAAATCCGCATCCAGCCTCCGGCCGAACAAATCCTTCGTGGTGAACCAATGACGGTTCCGGTTACTGTCGTGCTCGACAGACCGCTCAAGGTGCGTGGAATCCACGCCAAGTTTCACGGCGCCGAGGAAACCAAGGCGGTCTATACCACCACCAGTACGGACTCGGAAGGGCGGGTTACCACTCACTCGCACACCGCCGTGGAGCACGTGGACATCACAACACAGGCCCATTTGCTGTCGGGCAACGAGCGGCTGGGGTTCCTGGGCAACTTGTCCGACGCCGTAGCGACAATCTTTGGCGGTGGGCAGCACGAGACGATGCAGCCGGGCGAATACTCGTTCGACATCGAAGTGTGGATACCTGCCGATGCTCCGCCGACACACGTGGGAAAAAAGACCCGCGTATTCTACGAATTGTCGGTTCAGGTCGACGTCCCCATGGCGTTCGACTTGAAGGCGACTCAGTCGTTCGACGTCGTTCCGCTTTCGACTCCTGCCGCGGACACGACGCCGGTGAGGACGCGTTATCCCGACGACGCAGGCCGTGGTCTTTTCGATTCGCTATTTGGCCCCGACGTGCGCATCGAAATGGCGCTGGCCGCCGACAAGTTTCGACCGGGCGAGTCGATCGAAGGCATCTTCCGCGTCGAGACCGACACGCCTCTCAACTGCCGCAGCATTCGCGCGCGACTCGTTGGCATCGAAAACAGTGAGGCGCAGGGCCACACCGACCGCTGCATTCATCAGTGCGACGCGATCGAAGTGGCCACGCCGGGTGTTTTCGATGGCTCCTACAAACAAGAGTTCTCGCTGCTGGCCGAAACCGAGGGACCGCTGACTGCCAAGGGCAAGTTGTTCTCGATCGAATGGTTTGTACAAGTTGAGTTGGACGTACCCTGGGCAAAGGACCCGAAGATTAGAGCGCCGGTGGTGTTGCTGCCGGGGTAAAGGGTGAAATGGGTTCGTTGTTGTCGAGTCGAGTGAATATCTTCAAGACCATTCGCTAACCGCTCCCGTCGACCTACCTGGGCACCCTTGACCCGTCGGTGAGATTCTGGCCCGTTCCTGTCGGGGTTCTGGCCGCTACTGGGCGGATCACGGGCATGGGCTCACCGCCCGTGGCTCGAATCTCTCAGGATGGCCCGCTCTGTAAGAATCCGTAGCCTGGACATGATCGGTTGAGCGACCTGGCGTTCGGCCAATCACCTATCCCCGGAATCACCACCCGACCGCAGAATCACGTCGCCAACGGGATCGAGGCCGGCCATCGGTAGCCCAGCAGTCGTGAGGCTGGGTATTCGCGGATGCTGACGGCGTTTCCCTGGTTACCGCCCAGCAACACGATTTGGCTGCCGTTGCGACCCATATAGAAGCCAACGTGTCCCTTCCAACTCGTGCGGCGTTCCCTCCAGAAGATAGTGACCGCGCCGTAGACCGGCACCCCCAGGCAGAGCCCGCTCCAGTTGAGCCAACTTCGGGCGTTCGCTCTGCGCGTACCCGGGATGCCGGCCTGCTCCATGCACCAGTTGACAAACGCCGAGCACCAGGCGGTTTCGTCTCCGTAGCCGCTCAGTCCTACCGAGGCAAGATACCGGGCGATGTTCGGCGTGGTCCGCCGTCCGCGAGTTTCCCGGACCCCATAATCACGAAAGGCATATTCTAACCAAGGGTATGCCTCAAAGCTCACCGGACAGTACATCGTGAAGCTCCTCCTTTCTTGGAGCGGACGAGGCCTGAGGTGCCGGCAGTGGCCCCCCCATCGGGCAGTCCCCGGATTGCTACCCTGATCATCGTGTTCGCCGGATGGAAGTTGCGTACTTTCCTCAGGTGTCCCTACTGATACTCCCGCCCTCCTTTGCTGTCAAGGACTTGCGTCATTTGCCCTGCGACCGCCGGTTGCCTCGGACGGGAAGTTCCGGTTGAATACGTCCAGCAACGTCCGCCACAACTCCGGCTGCCGGTACTACGGGCAGACGGCAGGCGGCCGGGAATGCGGAGCGACTGAGGGGAAGGCTTGCGGGGTGTGCGGTGGGTGAGAGAGAGCCCATCTGAATTGGGGAATGTCAGCACAAACCTAAGAAGGACACTGAAGACCATGAAAGCACTTATCATCGTCGGTATTGTTCTTGCCGTGATTGGCGCGGTGCTGGGCCTGTACAACCAGTTCTCAGTTAAGGCGACTGTCGAACGCTACGAAGATGCGGATGATTCACAGTCCACTAAGCTGTGGATGGAGGCGCATGGCTTGTACGTGAATATCGGAATGGCAAACGTGGTGATCGGTGGCCTTGCATTGATCCTGTGCGTCGTGGGCGCCATCAAAGCCAAATGGCAGCCAGCCTGGATCGGTGTAGCATTCGGGCTGGTAGCTCTGATTCTTGGGTTGGCGCACGGTACGCACATGTTCGCGTTTTAGAGGACAGCATGACGCCTTGGCCAAGGCATTCCACAACCTTCTCCACCTCCCCGGCCAATCGACTGCCGTTCCGCGAGGAGGGGCATACAACGCATCAAGACAATGAAGATCCCCCTCGGCACATTCGGCTGCTTCAGCCTTGAAGCCCCGACCCTAACCGCCCACAAAGTCGAAGTGGACGGGGTGACGTACTTCCGGGTTTGGTGTGACCACTGCCAGCAATGGCATTATCACGGGCCACGGGACGGGCACAGGGAGGCCCATTGCAGAGACCCGGAGAGCCCGTATTGGAGGACTGGCTGCAACTTGGCTTTGGGGGGCGAGAAGGCGAACTGAGTGTCTGTGGGGCAGGCGGGGCTTGTGGAGCGGGGGAGCGCTTTGCTTGCTTGGCCGTCCGGGTGGGAATGATAATAGGTGCCGCACCGGGGTCATTCTTCTCGTCGTCCCTCAACGGGTTGCCACTTCTTCCTGTCCACAAGTCGAAATTGCGTCGAATTGGGGCGACTGCTTGACGTGACGTTCTCCGATCCGTAGGCTTAACGTTGAGCGAGGGAGACCTGAACTCTCATCTCTTTGGGAACATTCGGGCAACGTCGTGCCTTACGTGGAGCAGCAGCATGGTCAGCGGTACCCAAAGTAGGTTGTGTAAGGCGGTGCCAATTGAGTGTACAGATATTTTGTATCGCGGCCTTCTACTTGTTGGTGTTCGCAGTCGGTGTCCGTGCCGGTCGAAGGCGGGCCGGTGACGGGAGCCCTCAGGATCTCCTGCTTGCCGGCCGGCGAATTCCCCTGCTTGTTGGCGCCTTTACTTTGACGGCCACTTGGGTCGGCGGCGGCTATATCAACGGAACGGCCGAGGCTGTTTACGATAGCCAGCAAGGCCTATTCTGGGCACAAGCACCGTGGGGCTATGCGCTGAGCCTGGTGTTGGGCGGACTGTTCTTTGCCGGAAGAATGCGCCGGATGGGCTTCACCACGTTGCTCGATCCGTTCGAGATTCGCTACGGCAAACGCGTGGCCGCCGGCCTGTTCCTCCCGGCTCTCTTGGGTGAGATCTTCTGGAGCGCGGCTATCCTCGTTGCCCTGGGGACCACGTTCGGAACGATCCTGGCCTTGAGTTTCACCACGTCGATTCTGATTTCGGCGGCCGTCGCCATTGGCTACACGGTCGTAGGCGGGCTGCGGTCGGTCGCCTATACCGATGTCCTGCAACTGTTGTGCATCCTCGCCGGATTGGGTATCGCCATTCCCTTTGCTCTGGCGCGAACGGGCGGAAGCGAAGCCGTCCTGGAAGCGTACGTCGAACAGATGCCGGCGTTTCCGCGAGGATCGGCAGTTTGGCTGTGGTGCGACTTGGCGATGGTGTTGATTCTCGGCGGCATCCCGTGGCAGGTTTACTTTCAGCGAGTGCTCGCATCAAAGAACGCCAAAGCCGCGGTCCGGCTTTCGTGCGTGGCCGGTATTGCCTGTGCGGCGATGGCCGTTCCGGCCGTACTTATCGGGGCGATCGGCGCGGTGACCGACTGGTCGGCAACCTCCTCGGGGGCCCCGCCCCAATCCGCGCTGGTCTTGCCCTACGTCCTGCAATCACTCACGCCGCCGGTGATCGGAGTGATCGGCCTAGCCGCAGTGGCCGCTGCCGTGATGTCGTCAGTCGACTCTTCCATTCTGTCGGCGTCGTCCATGTTCGCTTGGAACGTCTATCGCCCGCTGCTTCGGCCCGATGCCGGTGATCGCGAAACGCGGTACGTCGTGCGGTTTGGGATCGTGGCCGTGGGTGTCGCGGCAACCGGGCTGGCCCTGTCGGTCGGCAGCGTCTACCTGCTCTGGTATCTCTGTGCTGACTTGGTGTACGTCATCCTGTTTCCACAACTACTGACGGCATTATTCGACCGGCGCGCAAATCGCGCGGGCGCCATCTCGGGCGCCGTGGTCGGGCTGGTTCTCCGTCTCGGCGGCGGCGAATTTCTCGGGCTTCCGGCATTGATTCACTACCCGATGCAAACACCCGATGGCTGTCACTTCCCCTTCCGAACGGTCGCCATGCTTGGCGGACTGGCGACAATATGGCTCGTGTCGCGAGCCACTGCGGGCCTGGACGCGCCCCGCCCGTTGATTGATGTTCCGCCCCGCGGCCCCGATCGTTTATGATCCCCTGCGGCGCGGCTGGAAGGTCAGAAACAGGCTCATTGCGACGTAATACGCCAGGTAAAGCAACGAGACGTGGACAAGCCATGCCGAAGGTCGGGGCATCTGCCAGAGGATGACGCAGATCATCGCGCTCCACACGAAGGTCAGCGCGAGCGTACACTTCTGAAAGTGCGGCGTCCGCGAAGGATACAGATACTTCACCGGCACGAAGACCAGCACGACCAGCGCGCCGACAATGGCCAGGTTGACGGTCGGATCGAGCCCAAGCACCAGCAGGTAGAGGACAACGACATTCCAGTACGAGGGAAATCCTTTGAAGAAATGGTCGGATGTCTTGGCGTCTGCTTGACAGAATTGAAAGGCCGAAGCCACGCAGGCCGCCGCCGCGGTGGGAAGGGAAAGCTGCTCGGGTAGCAGTTTGGCCCAGTGCATTAGCAGAGCCGGCACAAACACGAAGGAAACATAATCGATCGTGTTGTCGAGCAGTGTGCCATCGAAGTTCGGGAGAATCTGTTTCACTCGGATAACGCGTGCAAACGTGCCGTCCACGGCGTCGACCAATATGGCCAGCATCAACCACGCCAGCGCCTCCTGCCACTTCTCCGCCCGGCCGGCTTCCACCGCCAGCAAGCAACAGACGATGCCGCTGGCGGTCAGCAGATGGACACCCCAGGCGATCACCCGGCGCAACGGCCTGGAACGACTATTCTGTTCGCGTTTAGAACCCGCTGCTGGCTTATTCTCGCTCATGGAACGCCGACAGATACACCTGATGAAAAGAGCCCCCGGGGCACACGACAATCCCCCTTAGCATAGCCCAATCGGCCCGATCAAACAATCGGCTCCGGTTGTGGCGGCCATTGAAATCGCCGATCCTCCGTGAGTTTCAGGTTCGTCGATGCACCTTCTAAGTTCGACTGCTACGCTTCTGCCGACAAACATACTCAACACTCTTTCTCTTGCCGGGTTGCCAACAGTGCGATAGCCCATCACTGGCGGACTCCGGGCGACGGGGTTTCTCATCGGCCCGCGACTACTCCCGCCCCAGTGCTTGACGCTGCCGGCCGGTTCGCCCAGAATTGACGTCAGTAGGCTCTACGTTCCCCGCTTGCGGAGTTGCCGATGAATCGTTTCACCATGCAAGGCATCCTGCTGATATCCGCCGCCGTTTGTTTCCTGACGGCGCCGGCCCAAGGCGACGATGCGGCCGGGCTCCGCGTGGCCACTTTCCGCTGTGACGTGACGCCACCGCTGGGACAGCCCATCTATTCCGGCTACAAGCCGCTGGCCACGATCGAGCATCCACTCTGGGCGAAGGGCATCGTGTTGGACGACGGCCAGAAACGGTACGTACTATGCTCGGTCGACTGGTGCGAGTTGTGCAACTCCACGCACACGCTACTGCGCCGCAAGATGGCCACGGCCGCGGGCACCGACGTCTCGCGGGTGGCAGTCCAAACCATACACCAGCACACCGCACCCATGGCTGACGCAGATGCCTTTGAGTTGCTGAAGGAAATCGACAACCCGCCGCCGCACCTGGAGGTAAAGTTCTTCGACGAAGTGAGCGATCGGCTGGCGGCGGCCGTGAAACAATCGCTCGACCGGCTGCGGCCCTTCGATCGCGTGGGCACCGGCCAGGCAAAGGTCGATCGGGTCGCCTCCAGCCGTCGTGTGGTGGGCCCGGACGGAAAGATCATCATCCGCTGGAGTTCTTGCCGGGATGCCAAGCTGCGGGCCATGCCCGAGGGAACCATCGATCCGATGCTCAAGACGATTACCCTGGCCGCCGGGAAGGAACCCATCGTGCGGTTGCACTACTATGCCACGCATCCCCAGAGTTTCTACGGCGACCCCCGGGCCAGCAGCGATTTCCCGGGCATCGCTCGCGAGGCGCTGGAAGAGAAGGAGAAGGTATTTCAGATCTACTTCAGCGGTTGCGGCGGTGACGTGACGGCCGGCAAGTACAACGACGGCTCGCGCCGCGCGCGCGACGAGTTGGCCCGGCGGCTTATGGAAGGCATGGAAGCTTCGATCGCCTCGACGCGCCTGGAGCCGGCGGAGCGAATCGAGTGGCGGACCACCGATCTGTTGCTCCGCCCGCGAACCGACGACGGATACACCGCGGACAGAAGCCGTGCCACGATGAGAAACGCGCAGGCCAGCCCGGCAGTACGGATTTACGCCGGCGCGATGCGATTGGCTTATCTCAACCGCAGCAAGCAACCGATCGAACTCAGTTCGCTGGCCATCGGCCGGGTCCGCATTCTCCACCTGCCCGGCGAGGCGATGGTGGAATTCCAGCTTTTCGCTCAACGCCTGATGCCCGAGAATTTCGTCGCTACGGCGGCTTACGGCGACTGTTGCGTCGGTTATATTTGCACCGAACGTGCCTTTGCCGAAGGCGGTTACGAACCAACCGACTCGCTGGTGGCCTCGGACTCGGACGCCCTGCTCAAGGCGGCAATTTGCCGGCTGTTGGAAATCGAAATCACGGCCAATTGACTGCCTGAAGGGCCACGCGCAATTCCGGGAAAGACGGTGATATCCACCTCTTGCGCGGGGAGAAACATCGGGACAGGTCCGACCGGGTGTCGCGGCCATGTGCTTGCAGCAGAATCTGGGCGTCTTGGATCTACTGACCGCGTGTTGCGTGGCGCGACTTAGGACGCCGTATCGGTGGTCGCCGCGATGATGCCCCACTCTGTAAGAATCTGCAAGCAGGATCGGATCGATTGAGCAAGCTGAAAACGCCCGAACCAAGAGACAAGGCGGCACGCTTCAATGGGGCACTGGTCTTTCAACCAGGGAAGGGCTGGCCTCGCAACCTTTGAAACGCCAACGCCTTAGGGTGGCTGTTTCGAGAGGTCCGGTTCGGCCAAGCTCAAAACGAAGCATTCAGAAACCTCCTGTTCGTAACATCATACCATACTAGCATTTCCGACCGCGAGAGGTCCCGGAGGTTTTTTCGCCACCGGACCTCTCGCAGGCCGAATCGGACAGAACAAGTACGCTCTTGGGCTATACGATAATCGCCGAGCGGCTGGGCGGTTCCGTCCGAGGGTCCCCCCAGAACTCGACGCAATCGTCGCCGCGGGAACCGGCCGGGCCCAGGTCCACAAGCATGACCCGGTCCTGGTCCCAGTTGAGTATCTCCCAAAGGGCTTCCTTCATAAGCTGCTTCTCCGTCGGCGACAGTTCGCAACGAAATATCGAGTACTGGACCGGATCGCCGAATCCACACATCTTTCGATGGGTCCGCCGAAGTCGCCGGTCGTCCGACACGTCGTAGCCTACAAGATAAACGTTTCGCATGGTAGTCGTCCTCCGGCTATCGGGTGCGGAAACTCGGGTAGTCCTCGATTTCGCCCAGCACGGTCCGTGCCAGCAGCCGGGCCTGGACCTCGAACACGCGGCGGTAGCTGATGCGGTAGCCGAAGACCGGATGCGTGATCAGCGTCTCCATGCGACGTTCGAAGGCGGCCAGCACCGTGCGGCGACCGGAACTGGTCAACGCCACCCCGCCCGCGCGGCGGATGAAGCTGGAATCGCTGACCTCGCCGTTATTGATGAGCGTCAGCACAACCGAATCGGCAACCAGCGAGCGAAACTCTTCGGCAAGGTCCAGGGCCAACGATGGCCGGCCATAGCGGGGACGATGGAAGAAGCCGAGCATGGGGTCGAAACCGCAGGCGTAGACCGCGATCGTCAGTTCCTTGGGCAATAGTGCATAGACGAACGACAGCAACGCATTGACCGGATCACGTGGGGGTCGGCGATTGCGACCTTCAAAGCTGAACTGCATGTCGTCCTTCAGCAGGCCAGCCAAACCCGCGAAGTAGGTCCGGGCCGCCGCGCCCTCGATCCCCAATAGTGAAGCCGTGTCCGGGACGCGCTGGGCTTTGTTGGCCAGATCGGCCAGTTGGGCGACGAGACCACCGCCGTCACCGTCCAAATGGCGTCGCAAGAGCGTACGGGCGTTGCGGATCTTGCCGACGACGAAGCCCTTGGCCAGTTGCAGGGATTTCGAGGTGTCGGCCGCGATGGCAAACTGGGCGATGCGAAGTTCGACGTTCTTATGGGCCATCCCCCTGGTGACCGCGTGGAACCACCCGCCGTAGGAGAAATGGCACACCGGAATCGCCCGCGCGGTGATCTCGCGAAGGGCCTGTGCGGTGACCTGGGCGTTGCCGAAAATACAGACCTGCGAAACGTCCAACAGCCGGGCCTTCTGAAGAACCTTGCCTCGCTGCTTGACGGTAAGCTCCTCGGCCCGCTTGCCGATGGTCGTCCCCTGCTCCTGAACGTAGAACGGCAGGGCATCGTCGCGTGCGGGCATCAGGCGGCGCACCTCCCTCGAAGAAGCGGACCCTTCGGACGCGGCCAGCAGGCACGTTTCATCCGGCAGACATATCCCCACCAACGAGCACCGAGGGCACTTGGGGCTAGCCGACCAGATAGAGCGAACCGCGGTGGTAGGTTAGCCCATACGGAAATACGTCGTAAGTCACGGGCTCGGTTGCCCGTAGCGACTGGTAAGTGAGAAACACAGCCCGCTGGTCCTCGATGCCGATCATTAGCTCGTCGATCAAATCGGCCTTCTTCGAGTAGTCGCTGGCGCCAACGGTTGTCTGATGAAACAGGGGCGCGAACTTCTCGACGTACTTCAATGCGCCCGCGCCCATCGACGCTCGGATTTTCTTAAAGGCCCGCTGGGAAGAGTGTACAAGTTGGAACACTCATAATCACCCCGAAAGACCTGCAAAAAGTGGGGTGAAGCGGTAGGCGGCCACGTCCTCGGGAGGTGGGGCGGCGTGGATTCTCGGCATTCTGTGTTCGGCGCGCAACCCGTGCTGGCTCGTCGGAGGTGGGACAATCACTCATCGGAGTCACGCACACCCCGGGGCTGCCAAGCCGCAACCGATTCGCTTCCTTTGCTCGTATACCCCGCCGGCGGGTAGAGCCACCTTTCCTCGCCGAAATGCCCCACGCAGGACGGCGTTTCTGGCAGGGGTTGCGGAAAAGGGCACTCAGCTTCCCATCGACCCCATCCGAGATTCTGGTCCACGCGAAGCAAGGGCGGGAGAGACTGCTGGGCGGATTGCGGGGAGTGTCGGAGTTGCCCGGGTTGGCGTCGTTCGCCCTGATGGCTTGGACCACGCCGTGAGCTCGCCACCGGGGCCAGCCACTCTAATTGGCACGTACGGCCGGTTTCGGTAGGATGGGCTTTAGTAGGTGCGTCTACGATAGTCTATTAGAGATAAATCTATCACATATAGGAATTGCCGGTTGAAAAGCGCGATGAGAAACAAGATCGTAGGAATCTCCTTTCTGTGTGGCTGCACGGTGTTGCTTTCCGCCAGCGATTGGGCTCCGGCCGCGGGGCCGTTGGACTCACCTGCTCCTCCTGGGTATGCAGTCGAGCATTGGGAAAAGGAGTTCGCCGCCATAGAAGGAGAGATCAAGGAGAAGGGCGCGCTCCATGCTCGCGGCGAAGACCCATACGAGAATCAACGGATCCTGGACAGGCACTTCTGCATTCTTCCTGGAGATCGAACGCCATTCGAAGTCGAGTTCCGCCGGACCCAGGCACTCATGGATTTACTGGAAGAATCGCACCGAGTCCGGTCGCTCGCCGACACGCGGAGAAAGTTGTCCCAGTTGGGTAAGAGAATCGAAGATCGCACCAGAGCATCTGGAACTCCCTCACGGGCACAAGCGATGAGCGATTATCTCGAAATAGCGGCGCTGCGGCGGAATGTGGCGATGTCCAACCCACTGCTTGATTTCGATACACTGCTGTTCGTGGGTCGCGGTAACTACTACGGTGACGACCCGACCGGACAGCACCAATTGAGCGGCCCGCTCGCATTCTGCAACCGCGTCGGCGGAGGGCTGTACACGGCGAAGAACTTCAAGACCAACGCCGAAGTCGTTGACGTGCTAGAACACTCGGTGGTCGAAAATGGGTCCTATCAGGGCTGGAAGCTCTCTGGACGGGGATCGTTCTATTCGCCGGAGCTATCCTATGACGGGCGGACCATTCTGTTCGCCTGGAGCGAAAATCGGATCGGGCGTGAACGAGCCGGATGGGGCCTCGGCACAGTCGGCCCGATTCACCGCTGGCCGCCCGAGAATGTATGGCACATCTTCAAGGTGAATATCGACGGCACGGGATTGACCCAATTGACCGAGGGGCCCTGGAACGATTTCGATCCGTGCTTCCTGCCCAGCGGTCGGATCGCCTTTGTCTCCGAACGGCGGGGCGGGTATATCCGGTGTTTTCGAGAGACGCTGTACATGGAACCCACGACGTACGTCATGTACTCGATGAACGATGACGGAAGCGACGTCACCCCCTTGAGCTACTTCGAAGCCAGTGAATGGGCGCCCAGCGTCGATAACCACGGGATGTTGGTTTATTCCCGATGGGATTATGTCGACCGCGAAAATGGCTTGGGATCCAAGTTCTGGACCTGCTATCCCGACGGCCGCGATCCGCGCGCACCCCACGGCAACTACCCCCATCCCTACAGCGTCCAGCCTGAATATGACGGG
This sequence comes from uncultured Planctomycetaceae bacterium, assembly GCA_964444795.1. Classification (GTDB taxonomy): domain Bacteria; phylum Planctomycetota; class Planctomycetia; order Pirellulales; family Thermoguttaceae; genus JABMRP01. Next base: position 13,796 of record CAYUIQ010000007.1, on the reverse strand, counting down.
CCAAAGAAGGGTACGCGGCCCATGGGCGCGTGCAGCGAGATGCACTTCCGCGCCATCCCGCATTCGCCCTGCTATATCTTTACCGGTGTTCCACATCACGGCGCTTCCTTCGGGCCTCTGGCGCTTTTGGATCCGCGGATTCGCGATCGGGGAACCATGAATCAGATAACGCGGATCACGGCGGACCAGCGGTTTCCCGAAAGCCAGACTCGCGAGGGGATTGAAACCGATGACCGGATTCTCAAGTACGGTACTCCCTGGCCGTTGAGCGAGGATTTCTACATCTGCAATTACGGACAGAGCTTGATCTTGCTCGATCGCTTCGGCACGAAGACGGTGATTTGCACGCATACCCAGTGCCCCAACATCGGCCAGACCATGCGGCTTGTCGAACCGATCCCCATGCGACCGCGTGCCAAACCTCCTGTGCTTCCCGTTTCAACCTGCGAAGGTGAGCATGCACTGGCCCCACACGAACCAGCGGTTATCGGCGTCATAAACATCCATGTTTCGGACCTCCCGTTTCCAGCAGATCGACGGACCAAATGGATGCGGATCGTCCAGTTGTTCCCGAAAACCACTCCGTACCGCGACGCGCCGAATACGGGGTATGGTAATGAGAATGTTCCGAGAATGTCGTTGGGCATCGTGCCCGTCGAAGACGACGGAAGTGTTTACTGTAAGGCGCCGGTCGGAAAGCTGATGCTGTTTCAGGCGTTGGACGAGAACATGATGGCAATCCAGTCCATGCGTTCCGCGACATACGCCCACCAGGGTGAGCGACTTACCTGTATTGGGTGTCACGAAGATCGATGGCAGGCGCCGGCGATCACCGGGCCGCCCAAGGCATTCCAGCGCCAACCGTCGGAGTTGATTAAGGAACCGGGATCGCAGGAGCCGATCACGTACTACCGCACCGTCAAACCGATATTCGACGGCAAGTGCCAGCCGTGCCACCGGAAGGAAGGCAAAGGACCGCAGGACATGGGCTATGATGCGCTGAAGGAATATGCATTCTATTTTTCCGGAGCCCACATGAACAACTATTCGAACCTTCGCATGACCGGCATGGGCTCCCGATCCATCCCCGGGCTGGTCGGGGCGCATTACTCGAAAATGGGTAAGGCATTGCTGAAAAGTCATCGCGGGCAGCGGATCACCGGAGAGGAATACCGTCGCGTTTGCCTATGGCTCGATCTGAATTCTCCACGGCTGGGCGCATTCAATGCCGTTGCCAAACAGGAGCGGGGCGAGTTGGTATGGCCCGATCTAGATGTAGATCCAGGCAATGCTACTGGGGTCGAATATCCAAAGCAACGACAAGAGCGGCAGCGTGAGTGAACACGTATGAGGCGGAATCGCTCATCGCACTTACGGACACGCCGGGGCTGCCGAGACGCAATCGATTCGCTTCCTTTGCCTGAAGACCCCGCTGGCAAACAGAATCACCCTTTCTTGCCGAGTTGGCCCACTTAGGACGGTGTTTCTGGCAGGGGTTCCGGAAAGGGGTACTCAGGCTCCCATAGACCCCATCCGGGATTCTGGCCAACGCGCAGCAAGGGCAGGAGGGATTGCTGGGCGGGTTATGGGAGTGGCGGAGACGGCCCACTTGGCACCAACTGTCCGGAGGGATTGGACTGCCAAGCCCGCGCAGGGCGTCGTCTGGGCATAGCGTCGGTCTTGTCCTGAGTGGAGATGGGAACGGTTTTCAGCATCGCCAGATCGCGGTGGCCTGTCGGCCATCTCTCCGGTGATTTCTGCGAATCGGCTGGCGACCGGGTATAATGGCAAAGCTGTTGGACCACAGCCAATGTTCCCGCCGACGGGCGAAATATCGCAAAGAGGACAACCATAATGAAGACAAGCGGGCTTCCAGCACTGATTTCGGTACTGGTGTGGGCGGCTGGGCTCGGCACCGTCTTTGGCGCCGCCGGAGGTTGGCCGCAGTTTCAAGGTGATGCATTTCGGTCTGGAAACGCGCCGGAGGTCTCCCTGCATACTCCGGTCGGCCTGATCGCGGCGGTTCCGTTGACGGACGGTATCTTCACGTCGCCGGCTGTCAGCGACGGGAAGGTCTTTGTGGTCGATGGATCGGGGGTGGTCTTTGCGATCGACACGACAACCCTGAAAGTGGTCTGGCGGTTTGCCACGCGGGGAGGTCCGGGGAATTGTAACAACGTCGCCTCTCCGGCGGTCGTGGGAGAATACCTGCACGTCGGGACGACCGCCGGTTACTACTACGTTCTCGACCTCAAGAGCGGGGCCGTGGTTACAGAGATTGACTGTCGCGAGCCGGTGTTTTCAGCACCTGCCGTCGGAGCAGACCGGGTCTACTTTGCAACACTTGGCGCGCGAGTGTATGCGGTGGAGCCCGATGGCGAGGTCGCCTGGACCTGGGATTTCGTGAAGGAAGTCGTCAAGTTCGACGGGGACCGCTGGAGCGGCAAAGCCTGGCTCGCACACCGCAAGGATCGCGTCACGTGGCGCGACCACTTCGTTTGCTCGCGGGACATTTGCCTGGTCGGGAAGACAGTTGTCATTCCGGCGGGAGGGCGAACCATATTCCTCGACGATGCCGGCGACGGCCCGCGGCTGCGTGCGGTCGGCAAGATTCCCAGTTACGTCGGCTCGGAGTATCCCGCCACGTTCGGCCAGAGCGCCGACGAAGCGGGCAACGTGTACGTCCAATGGCACCGCCGCGACAACTCGGGCCGTGTCGAAAGGATGCGGCTGGCAGGTGACGAGGTTCAGATGGACTTCGTCAAGGGAACCGAGACATCAATCCGCCTGCCCGGCCTTCTGAGCTTTGCCTCGGTCAGCATTCGCGGCCAGGACGTTTACCGCGTTCGCCCGGAGCAAGGGCTCGGCCTGTGCCGGCACACCGTCGGGCAGGAGAGCCCCACAGTGCTCTGCACAGCGGCTTCCGTTTGTCCGCCCGTACTGACTCGCCAGCACGCCGTGTATGGAGGGCTTGACGGAAAACTCTACGTCGTGCCGCTGGCCGGAGGCGGGGCGTCGTCGTTTGCAACCGCCTTCGGATCGCCGATCACGGCTCCCGTGGCGGTCGCCGATGGCCGCATCTACGTACCCTGCGAGGACGGCTATCTCTACGTCCTCGGCCCCGACGGCAAGGCTCCGCTGCCCAAGAAGGATCTCCAGTTGTGGAAGAGCCGCAGTTCGCTGACCGGACCGCTGGCCGATGGAAAGTTCGACTGGTACACCAATTACGGAAACTTCAGCGGAACCAACGCCAACGCCCAGGGCCTGAAGCCGCCGCTACGAATGCGCTGGGCTCGCCGGCTGGAAGGGACCGTCAAGCACCTGCCGGTCTGCGGAGGCGGCCGGTTGTACACACACACGGCCGAAGGCCAGATCATTGCCGTCGAGCAGGACACCGGCCGGTTGCTGTGGAGACGTCATTGGCCGGACGTGTATCTGTCGTTTACCTCGCCGCTATATTTTGAGGGGAAGCTTCTCGTGCCTCAGGCGGGTATCAAGCGATCGCGGATGCGTTGCCTCGACGCGGCCACCGGGAAATTGCTGTGGGAAGCACCGTTCACCGGTTCGCCCAGTTGGAGCCGGCAGTTTCCGCCGGTCGTGCATGGCAACGTCGCCATCTACGCGTCTGGTTCCGGCCAGTACGCCTACCAGGGATCGGAAAAGCCTTTCACCTTCGGAGGCACACCCGTTGATGCCAACGAACGCGAGGTCATGAGTTGGATCTATTCGAACGACAATCCGTATTATCCCAAAGACAACCACCCGCGACTCTGGGCCTGGAATCTGGAGACGGGCAAGGTGGTCTGGGAGCGGGATTTCTCCAAATACGGCCGCGGGGGAAACGACTGCGGCATCTGCCTGCTCGACGGGAAACTGTACTATTCGACGTTTTTCGGTTACGCCGCCAGCAAGCGGAAAGCTCGCGGGCTACCGGTGGAGAACAACGGCTTGACCGCCTGCCTGGAACCCGACACCGGCAAAGTCGTGTGGCTTACCAATAAATATTACGTGACGTCGAAATGCACGCTCAGCGCCCGCGACGGCCGCATCTACATCGGCGGTCACAATCGGGCCAGCGAAGCCACGACGGACTGCTTCGTCTGGTGCCTGGATGCCGCCGACGGGTCGCTGGTGTGGCAGTCTGACGCAGTGACGTCGGCGCTGAACGTGGTCACCGTGGGCGAGCGGTTCGTTTTCGCCAGCGCTCTGCGGGGCCGCGGCAACGTCTTCGACCGGCAGACCGGCAAGGTCACAAGCAGCATCGGCCACAACTACGCCTGCTGCCGGTTCACGCTTTCCGAACCTTACGTTCTCGGCGCGAACATGGATATGATCGATCTTTCGGACAGTGGAAAACTGGTCTCGACGGGCCCGGCGATCGATTCGCGCGAGTGTCTGGGGGCCGTCGTCTCCAACGGCCGAATCTTCTACACCTCCCAGGCGAGCGGCTTCGTAGTCTCGCAGACATACGGCACGGCCTCGCAGAACCTGCCCGCAGTCTGGGAAAGACCGTGATTCTGTACTGTAGCAAGTGATCGGTGACCCCATCCGGGATTCTGGCCAACTCGCAGCAAGGCCAGACGACATTGCCGGGCGGATTATGGAGAGTGCCGGAGTTGCCACAAAGCACTGCACTTTCGTTACGGCGCATTTCGCTGGGCCGTTACTCAGAGCCTGGCTAACTGACCCAACGAGGCTGGGACTGCCGTCTTTGTCCTGGCGGCAGGGCAGCCGCGGCAAGGCCGGCGGCGAACGTGATCGAGGATCCGACGACGGCGTACCACGGCCAGGCCAAGGCGGTGGTGGAGACAATCAGCCCCATGGCGGCCAGTCCCACGAGTAGCCCGATCAAAGCCGCCGTCTGGGTGACGTGTCTGGTAAGCACTCCGAGGAAGAAGACACCCAAGATAACGCCGGTGGTGAAGGTGGCGATAGTCATCACGCCTTCCACGACGTTGTCGACGAGGATCTGCCCGGCGATGGCGATACCGATTTGGACGACGCCGAAGAACACGGTCAGGCCGCGGCTCACCCAAAGAAGATGCTGCGGCGAAGGCTCGATTGGGCGCTGGGGCAGATAGAGGTCGTTGACTGCCGCGGCCGCCGACGAGTTGAGCGAACTGGAGAGCGTCGACATGGCCGCAGAGAACACAGCCGCCAAGATGATCCCGACCACCCCCACGGGGAGATAATCCACAATGAACGCGGAAAACACCTGATCGTTTCTCTGGAAAGACTCCTGGGGTGGAAAGACGTTGTAGAAACAGGCCAGCCCTACGCCGATCAGCAAAAACAGGGCGAATTGCCCACAGACGACAAAGCCACTGAGGGCCAGGGCGCGACGGGCGGCTTTCGGGCTACCGGCACTGAGGTACCGCTGGACCATCAGTTGATCCGTACCGTGCGTAGCCAGGGCCACGAAAAGGCCGCCCAACAGGCCCGACCAGAAAGTGTAGGGAGAACTGAGATCGAAGCTGAAATCGAACAACCGGAACTTATCGTGCTGCCGGGCATACTCGGTTAAGGTCTCCCATCCGCGAGGAACGTCGCTCCACAGACTCCAGGACTCCGTGGAGCGGGCACCGACAAAGGCGACGATCATGATCAGGGCCAGCACTGCCCCGGCGACGTAGACCACGAACTGGATACAGTCGTTCCAGACGACCGACTTCATGCCTCCGGCAAAGGTATACAGGATGGTGACGATCCCGATCGCGACCGCGCATACCCAGAGATCCAGCCCCAGAACCTGTTCCAGCACAAGGGCGGTCAGAAACAGCCGCAGGCCGTCGGCCAAGTTGCGCGTGGCGATGAACAGCAGCGAGGCAGTCTGCTTGGTGGCGCCCCCGAAGCGGTGATCGAGAACCTGGTAGGCGGTAAACAGGTTGCCGCGGAAGTAGTGCGGCAAGAACAGGAAGACGACGACGAATCGCCCCACGATGTAGCCCAAGGTCAACTGCAGAAACAGCAGATTCCCGCCTTCGGGATTGAAAGCCAGTGCCGGAATGCTCAAGAATGTCACCGTGCTGGTCTCGGTGGCGACAATCGAGAAGAGCACGGCCCACCAGGGCAGATCCCTACCTCCCAGCAAATACGCCGAGACGTCGCGCTGGCCGCGGCCCAGCCGGATGCCCAGCAGGGCAACTGCCAGCAGGTAGGCCACGAGAATCGCCGCGTCGATGTTGTCGATTTCCAGATGCATGGCTTGGGTTCCGCGGTCGATTGAGATATGATATTCTCACCGCTTGACACGTTGTGTGCAACTCCTATGCCCCACAAGCTCACCACCGAAGAACGAAACCCGGCCTCCGAGGCGATCGATACTCTGAGCCCCGCGGAGATCGTCGGCTTGATGAACTCCGAGGACGCCACCGTCGCCGCGGCCGTGGGACGACAGCGCGAGGCCATTGCCCGGGCGATCGAGGTGATTGCCCAGCGCCTCCGCCGCGGCGGGCGGTTGATCTATCTGGGGGCGGGCACCTCGGGCCGTCTGGGGGTGCTTGACGCGGCCGAGTGCCCGCCCACTTTCAGCGCCCATCCAGATCAGGTCGTGGGTGTCATCGCCGGCGGACGCTCGGCGATGTTTCAGTCCGTCGAGGGAGCCGAGGACGTCCCCCAATCGGCCGTCGACGACTTGAAGACGATTGGGCTTTGCGAGAAGGACGCCCTGGTCGGGATCGCTACCAGCGGCCGCACACCGTACGTATTGGGAGGGCTTGGTTACGCTCAGTCGCTGGGGACGTTTGCCGTCGGCCTAAGCTGCAACGAGGACGCGAAACTGGCCGACTGCTCCGATTTGACAATTACTCCCGTCGTCGGACCCGAAGTCATTAGCGGTTCCACCCGAATGAAAGCCGGCACCGCCACCAAGATGGTCCTCAACATACTCTCCACCGGGGCCATGGTTCTGCTGGGCAAGACGTACGGCAACCTGATGGTCGACCTGCGGGCAACGAACAACAAGCTCATTGACCGATCTTGTCGCATCGTGTCGGCCTTGACCGGGTTGACGGAGACCGAGTCCCAGAAGCTGCTGGCCCAGTGTGACGGGGAATTAAAAACGGCCATTGTATCTCATCTCCACGGGGTCACACCCGGGGAATCTCGAAAGCGACTCGAACAGGCCGGCGGGCACCTCCGCCGGGCGTTACAGCGCGATGCGAAGTGACGATCTGGTCTTAGGAATCGACGGCGGCGGCACGAAGACGGCCGCTTGGCTTGCCCGGCGCGCCGGCGAGGAGGAATCGTCCATCGTGGGCCGCGGCTGGGCCGGGCCGGCGAATGTCCAGGCCGTGGGGGTCGATGCGGCAATCGAGAATCTCAACGCCGCCATCGACGCGGCCTTCGAGGATTGCGGCGGCGTGGCGGGATCGGTTGCTGCCGCGGTTCTCGCACTGGCCGGTTCCGACCGCCAGGGGAATCGTCAGGTGTTCCAGCGCTGGGCTGTCAAGCGGCAATTGGCACGGCGCTTTCGCATCGTCAACGATGCGCTCCCGGTTCTCGCTGCCGGGACTCCGGAAGGTTGGGGAGCCGCGTTGATTTGCGGCACCGGATCGCTTTGCTTCGGCCAGGGGCGCGACGGCCAGACAGCCCGGGCAGGAGGATGGGGCTACCTCTTTGGCGACGAAGGGAGCGCCTACGCGATGGTCGTTGCCGGTCTGCGAGCGGCGGCCAAAGCGGCCGACGGACGCGGCCCGGGGACGCGGCTTCTGCAAGCATTTCTTGATCGGCTGGATCTTCGTCGACCTGAGGACCTCGTAGGCTCGGTGTATGGGATGGCCGCGCATCGCGCCCGGCTGGCCTCGTTGGCCGACGAGGTCACCAAGGCGGCCGCCGAGGGAGACTTGGCGGCGGAAGAGATCGTGGATCGTGCGGCGGAAGACTTGGCGGCGATGGTTGCGGCCGTTGCCCGAGGGCTGGAGTTTTCCTCGGCAACGTTTCCCCTCGTCTTGGCCGGCGGCGCGTTGCTCGGTGCCGAGCGGCTGCGAAGCCGGCTGGTTTCCCGGCTGCACGCGATTCAACTCGACCCGGCTCCCACCAGAAGCATCGCACAGCCGGTGATGGGGGCCGTCAAGCTGGCTCGAGCAGAAGCAGCCCGATGAACGATCGGAGACAGAATCTTCGGCCATGGTGGTCTCCGCAGCCTGAAAAAACGCATCCCTGGGATCTTTTCCCGGTGGTCGCTCCACAGCCACACCGAAACCGACCATACCACAGCCAAGGGTCAGATCACGTCCTACGTGACGCACGTTCATTAGCCTACTGGGGGGAATCACTCATCGGAGTCACGCACACCCCGGGGCTGCCAAGCCGCAACCGATTCGCTTCCTTTGCTCGTATACCCCGCCGGCGGGTAGAGCCACCTTTCCTCGCCGAAATGCCCCACGCAGGACGCCGTTTCTGGCGGCGGTTGCGGAAAAAGGCACTCAGCACCCCATAGACCTCATCCAGGATTCTGGCCCACGCGCAGCAAGGGCAGGAGAGATTGCTGGGCGGATTATGGGGCACCATCTCTCATTGGCCCGCAGCCACTTCTCACACGCCACGTTCCTGATGCAACCCGCAGATCTTGATCTGCCGACGGAGGACGGTTGCTGATCACGCGAGCCGGCCGGCCCGGAATGCCGGGACACTGAGGAAGTTCTTGGAGGTTTCTCGGCGCCACCCGAGAGAGAGCGATTCCCTCGGCCCACAAAGGCAAATTCGCCTCACGTGCTGCTCTCACTCAAACGGAAGTGATAACGGCGCTGGTTTGAGCACCCCGGCTTGCGTCCGAAGTGCGGAAACGGCAACATGTTGTGTGAAGACTCGCTTCGCAGAAACTCCGGCCGGAAAGCGGCGTCCGATTGCCCGCGAAACCGAAAGCCTGCGCGGTACCGAGAAAAACATTCGTACGCCGTGAAAGGTTTCCGCTTCGCGGACCGTGTTAACTCCTGGGACGAGATTCCGATGGACAATTTGAACGCAACTCGAATGACCTTGATCGCCAAGCTCAAAGACCGCCAGGACGGTCGAGCATGGAAGGAGTTTGTCGAAATCTATATGCCCGTGGTCTACAGATTCGTTGTTCGCTCAGGGGTGCAGGACGCCGACGCGGCAGACGTCACGCAGGACGTTTTTCGCTCCGTCGCCCGATCCATTGACGGCTTTCAGTGTGAGCGGAGCAAGGGCTCATTTCGCGGCTGGCTAATGACCGTCACGCGGAGCCGGCTGTCCGACTTTCGAGCCCGTCGAGGGCGAGAAGTTCATGGCAGCGGCGACACGGGGGTCCATGAGCACATCGAGCAGATATCCGCAAGTACCGATGGAGAAGCCGCCTGGGAGCAAGACTATCGGCAGAGTGTCTTCCGCTGGGCGGCCGATCAGATCCGCGACCATTTCAAGCAGTCCACGTGGAGCGCCTTTTGGCAGACCTGTGTTGAGGGCAAGGACACCAAAACGGTCGCCCAGTCGCTCGGCATCAGCGAGGGAGCCGTGTACATCGCTAAGTGTCGCGTTACAGCGAGGCTGAAAGAGGCCATTCGAGAGTACGAGGACTAACAGCACGCGGGGGAGTCGTCATGAGTGAGAAATCCAGTTGCCCGGACACGTCTCGGCTGAAGCAGTTGCTCTCCGGTGACTCAATCGAGTCGAACCAAGACGCGATCTCCACGCACTTGGAATCGTGTGACGCCTGCCGCACCCGTTTGGAGGAGCTGGCCGGCCAACTCAAATTACCTGCCAGAGCCGCAGAGGAAACAGCTCCCGATGTATCGGCTCCTGCGAAGCTCAAGGAGTTGATCGAGAATCTTACTCTACCCCATCCGACAACAACCGCAGCCGAACCAGGCCGGGGGTCGGAGCTCTCGCTCGATTTCCTTGATCCGCCCAGGCAGCCCCACGAGTTGGGCCGGCTTGGCGACTACGAAATCACCGAGGTTGTCGGCCAGGGGGGTATGGGCATCGTGCTCAAGGGCCACGATCCGCGACTCAATCGCTTTGTGGCAATCAAGGTGCTCAGTCCCCAGTGGGCGTCGACCGTCTCGGCAAGGCGACGGTTCTTGCGGGAAGCCCAGAAAATGGCGGCGGTCACCCACGATCACGTCGTCGCCATTCACGCCATTGACGAGGCCAAGGGACTACCGTTTATTGTCATGGAATACATTTTCGGCATGTCGCTGGAAGGCCGAATCACAGCGACGGGACCGCTCAAGGTCGAGGAGATTCTCCGCATCGGGATGCAGGCGGCCTCGGGCCTAGCCGCCGCCCATGCCCAGGGACTCGTGCATCGCGACATCAAGCCGAGCAATATCTTACTGGAAAACGGGGTCGAGCGGGTGAAGATCACCGATTTCGGCCTCGCCCGAGCCGTGGACGACGCCCAGATTACCAAGACCGGCGTGGTGGCCGGCACGCCACAATACATGTCACCGGAGCAGGCGGGCGACGAACCGATCGATCAGCGGAGCGATCTGTTCAGCCTGGGATGCGTGCTCTACGCCACGTGTACCGGCCATTCGCCGTTTCGTGCCGAGAGTGCTATCAAAGCCATCCGCCGTGTCTGCGACGACACGCCACGCCGGATCCAGGAGACCAACCCGAACATCCCCGACTGGCTGGTCGAAATCATCCACCGCCTCTTGGCTAAGGACGCCGCGGATCGAATCCAGACGGCCGAAGAGACTGCTCAATATCTCGGCGACCATCTGGCCCGACTCCAAGGGCGGGATTCTTCCCCAACCCTGCTGAGCCCTCCTAATCGCAGACGACTGCCCAATCCGCGTCTGGCGTCGAGACGACGCCTGCTGGTCGGCACAATGGCTGCGCTGGCTCTCGTGGTGATTGCCGGCTTGGCCTTTTGGCTGTTTCTGTGGCGCCCGGGAACCACGGTCGTTCCTCCCCCGCCCCCGCATGGGGCGCTCGTTGTCGACATTGCGAAGCATTCGTCGGGAATTCAGGCGTTTTGTGTCGTCGTCCGGAACGGAGAAATAGACCGGACCGTCGAGGCAACTGGAAAAACCAGTTTAGCGCTACCGGAGGGTCCGTGGGAGGTCGAAGTCCAATGGAAGCGCAACGGTACTGTGCATCTCCGTGGTACGGGGCGAGTATCTGCCCAGTGTCCGCGTACCATTAAGGTACGCAACAACGCTGTCACTCGCGTGCCGATGGCCCCCCAACCCATGCCGCTTGAGGAGATTGTCACGAAGGTGTCGTGGCAGTCCAGCGCAGTTGCCTTTTCTCCAGACGGGGAATTGCTGGCGACGGGGGGACCGGATGGAATCGTGCGGCTTCGAAAACACGACGGTACGAAGTGGCAGGAAGTTGCTCGCCTTGAAGGCCATGAGAAGGGAATCGTTCGAATGGCCTTCTCCCCGGACGGCAAGCTCCTGGCCTCTTCAAGCAATGACGAGACAGTTAGGCTCTGGGACGTCAATGCTCGAATCCAACACCGGGTCTTGAAGGGTCACACCGACGACGTTCTCGGCGTTGCCTTTTCACCAGACGGAGGCACTCTTGCCTCGGCGGGAAGGGACCAGAAAGTCTTCCTGTGGAACACGGCGACGGGGGAGCCGGTCGCCGAAGTGAGTGCCGACTTCAGTTCTTCGGTGGGGGGGACGAGACTCCTTTGGCAGAGCATGCGATCAGTGTTGCGTTTTCTCCCGACGGCGGAACTCTGGCCACATCGCACATGGACGGACGAATTGTCTTGTGGGACTTAAGTGCGAGGCACGTTCGGTCGACTCTTCGAGGCCATACAAAGTGGGTAACGTGGCTGGCTTTTGCACCGGGCGGCGCGACCCTTGTATCAGCAAGCGGGGATAAGACGATCAAGATCTGGGATGTGCAAAAGGGTGTCGCCTTAAGAACGCTCGGTTGTCATCGATCCTACATATTTTCGATGGCGCTCTCCCCCGATGGCAAGACACTCGTGACCGGAGACTATGAGCAGGCTGTCAGAATCTGGGATCTAAAAGAAGGACGGCTGATTCGTGAGATTCATGCCGACTGGGGCATGATCGGCTCAGTCGCCATTTCCCCCAAGGATGGCACACTGGCTACGGCCGCGGACTGCAACTCGATAAGACTCTGGGACCTCTCTCGCTTGATAGCAAGCCCGCAGGAAGACATGCCGGAAGTAAATTCCGACCGCGATTTCCTTCGTCTTGAATCCGCAATCTTTCACAGAAGCGAGCCGGGTTGGGTGGCTGTCTCACCCGACGGTAATCGTCTGGCCACGATGCTCGGCACCCTGTCGCGGGGCGGTAACGTCTCGGTCAGGAGCTTGCACACTCTCGATCACATCACATCAATTGAGAGCAACGGTATTAGGGCACCGCGCGCCATGATTCAGTTTACGCCGGATAGCCGGAGCCTAATTTGTTCGCGGGACACGAAATTCGAGTGGCGGAACGTCGAGAGTGGGCAGGAGGAAAAGGTCCTTCTGCACGGGCTTCATGCCGGTGCGTTCTCCCTCGCGCCCGACGGCCAACGCCTTGCCTCCGTGCATGGTACGGATACGCTCATGCTGTGGGATGCCGTCAGCGCTTCGACAGATCCCGTTAATCGCCTGCCTGCTCCGGGCTCGATCATGGTATCCGTCGAGTTCTCACCTTTGGGAAATACGGTGGCGGCAGGAACGGAGACGGGGCAGGTGTTCGTCTGGGAGAACCTGGACGGTAACGAACTGAGATCTTTCGTACTAAATCACTGGGCGTCAAACATCACCACTCTGGCATTCTCTCCCGATGCCAAGATTCTTGCGTCTGGCGGCGCCAAACACGTCATGCTCTGGGACTTAGGTAAGAGAAAGGAGATCAAGACGATTGAGGAGCACACGGGGAAGGTGCATTCCGTGGCCTTCTCACACGACGGAAAGACCCTTGTAACCGCCGGTGGCAGCGAGAATCCGTTCATGGGCGAAATAGTGCTCTGGGACATGGCCAGCATGACACGATTGGTCTACTGGAGAGGTGGTCATGGCCCTATCCGAGACGTGACGTTTTCACCGGATGGGAAGCTCATCACCGTGGGGCCTCACAACGAAACCCGAATCTGGACACTTCACCCCGAATCGCGCGAGCCAGTAACACCCGAGGCTCCTTGAACCGGCTGCCCTCCTGGTCTGGACCCTCGGCCCGCCGAGTTCATCGGCTGACGGAGCCCCCCCTGGCGAGTGAAATCACCCTTTCTCGCCGAACTGGCCCACGCAGAACTGCGTTTCTGGCAGGGGTTACGGAAGTCTGATGCCCGCCCCAGCGGCTTGAGGGAGTCCGACCGCACTTAAGCTACTGGGGCATCACTGCCCTTGTGGAGTTCTTGCCGAGAGGCGTATTCGGCTGCAATAGAAATCAATTTCTTGCGGTCAATTGGCTTGGTCGTGTAGTCGTTACCCTAGCGCCCAAGATGCTTCCTTAGGGTCGGTGCGTTAGCATGGGAAACTGTCAGTTGCAGCCCAAACGATCTTGCCTCGTCAATAACCCGTATACTCACCGGTCAACTGCCGTTCGACAAATACACTTCGCCATTTCCATTTCAACGTTTCCTTGACGTACCGGTATATCTTCGAGGAGTCGTCCTGGCTCCGGAGCCCACGCTTGAGGCTAAGCTTCATGAGCGTATGGAGGGTCGTCACCGCATTGGCGCCGTACGCTTGGGTCTTCATGTAGGCAGTTAGGTAGATTCCCTCAATCCAGCGCATCGACTTGCTGGCCCTGCTGGCCTCGATCAACAGGGCTTGGGCGAAGGAGCGATCCTCGTCGGTTAGCCCTTAACGAAGCGACCCCTTCACGTTAATTGCATGAAAAAACTCGAAACCT